>NZ_AMFQ01000037.1:0-46806 GCF_000335555.1 Acinetobacter sp. WC-743
TTATTAACTGATGTTACGCAGTAACTCTAAAATTAAATTTTGGAGCTAGATGAATATGGATACGCGAAAACGTCATCCGCAATTGCTTGAGGCAAGACTCCTTCTAATAAGTAAAGTTTCTGCGAAACTTTGAATATTTTGACGATAGTGAACGAGTTCTGCGGTGAGCAGCGATGTCGCTGCGCAAGATGGTTGCCCTTGCGGAGCTTTGCTCCTCATGCCAAAACAAAAGTACCTCGAGCCGAAGGCTATTCCATAAATTTAAACTTTGGATGTAAGACTCCGTCGTGTAAATTTAGCTTTTTCTTTTTCACCTACTTAATTTAAATCAAGTGCGTAACATCAGTTATTAAATTTAGAAAAATTAATGGGCATATTCATTTAAAGGAAGAAAAAATGCTGATCTTTTCATGGCAAAAATTGAATATGGATAATAATTTTATCCATATTCAATCAATGATAGTTTTTGATTGTTACGAAGCCCAATAAAAAAATATTGAGTTTTGCATCTAATCAAAATTTGAACGTATATGTTCCTAAAATACGGTTTTCTACAAAATCTGCACCCGGAGTATTTCCTGCCCCATATTTAATATCAGCACGAATATGCCGCCACTCAGCACCTAGACCTTTAAACTTTCCTTGTGGAACGATGTAACTAACAATCAGATTTTTTTCAGTTTCTTTATTATCCTTTAATCCTGCTCGATAAATACCACTTCCATTTAAATAACGTAATGTCAGTTTCAAACCTGGAATTCCGTTGTCTTTAAAATCATAACTATATAAAGCATGCCAAGTGAATTCTTTGGCTTTATAGAAAGCAACTGAAGACCATGTTTGTAAATAGCCTTGTGGAACAAAGCCGTTTAACAAAGGAATATTATCTTCTCCTGAATTTTTCTGTATGCCTAAAGACAATGTATTTGCACCATTTTGCATGGTACTTTGCAAACTCGTGGATTGAGCATCAATCTTTCCAAAATAAGCATCGCCATCCTCTTTGTAATTGAAATAGCGAGTTTCAACTTTAAATTTTGTTGCGCCTATTTGATTTGAATATGCTGCACTGACATAGTGTTGTTGATAAATATCTTCAAGTTGCCCAAACCAATAAGCACCATTCCAATGCGGTGTCAGCTTATAGTCCAAACCAATGAAATTTAATCCATCACTGCGTTTACGAGGATCTGTCGATGCTCCTAAAGTAAATTTCCTAAACTCATCATCATCACGTGCATTGACATGTGTAAATCTACCAGCAGATAACTTTAAATTTTCAATGTCTTTACTTTCCAACATTACACCGGCAAAAGTTGTGATCAGTTGGCGAGAGTCATCCATGAATAATACGGGCGTTTTTGGAAAAAGTTCACCAATTTTGAGTTCGGTATCCTGATATTTTAATTTTAAAGTCGCACCCAGTTTTAAATAATCTCGTGCCTGACGCCCTTCAGATTGATCATATTTAAAAATGGTATCTGATCGTTCGTCATAACGATCACTCAGACGCAATGCATACTGCACACCTAAATCTAATCCAAACTGTACGGGTGTATTTGTATAGCCAGACTCAAAACGTCCCATCACAGCTTGTGACCAACTCCCAATATCTTTATTTGTACCTTCAATGTTCCGCTCCATATAGAAATTACGTAAATAAATACTTTTTTCACTATTTTCTAAAAAGTCTGCATGAGCAGCATGAACATTTAAGTAAGCTAAAGCGGTATAAAGTGCGATTCTTTGCACTTTATAAAATACATTTAATCTCAACATAGGAAATCCTTTCCTGAAAGCTTAAGTTTTTGTTTATTGCAACGATGGGACCTTTACCCCGTTGTTATCTCAATCCAGTTCACTTTAAGAAATTAAATAAAAATCAGTGCTATATAATCTTTAAGTGTTTTGGCCTAAGCCTAAGTATTGGAATTATTAATGTAATTTTCCATATCATTAAAAGTATATTGTTATACCTTTTGCTAAATCCCCATCTCATCATCCATTTTGACAGGCACAACATACATCACTCAGCGATTAAAAGCTGAAATACAACAAAGCTCCAACTCGCTGTATTTGCCTTAGTATCCTTCGAATTGTAAGGGAATTCCTTCTTCTTCAAATACCTGTTTAACACACTCTAACACTTTGGATAAATAAGGACTTTGATCCATATTTCTCACCGCTAAAGAAATCGGACTATATGCTTCCATATCCAATATTGGGATATAAACTAGATTTTTCATTCCAATATCACTGGCACTTTCAGGAATAATACACACCCCTTCACCCGATGAAACCAAACCTAAAGCCATATGGATTTCACGAACTTCTATCATATTTTTTGGCACCAAACCTAATTCAGTAAAAATAGATTGAATCAACGTAGAAAAATTAGGTTTTTGTGTTGCCGGGTAAGAAAATATCGATTCATCAATAATTTGAGATAAATAAATCCCTTTATGAACATATTCAGTCAAATAATGATTTTTATGAATTGCTAATTTTAATTTTTCTTTGCGCAGTAAAATTCGTTTGATTGCAGGATCACTGATTCTCAAACGCCCAAAACCCAAATCAATTTTTCCAAGCTTTAAAGCTTCAATTTGATCTTTGGTTCCGTATTCGAGCAACTCAACCTGAATATCAGGATTATTTTGACGAAATAAGTAAATAATTTGTGGCAACAAAGCATACAGTAAAGAACTGACATAGCCGATCCGTATAATCATATTGATTGAACTGATACGCTTTGCCATAGATGTTGCTTGTGCAGTATGTGTAAGAATTTGCACAGCATGTTGATAAAAAAATTGACCTGCATCTGTTGTTCTTACAGGTCGAGAACCCCGTTCAAATAACAAAATACCCAGTTCTTCTTCTAACTTCTGAATTTGTCTACTTAAAGGTGGCTGAGCTATACATAACTTTTCCGCAGCTTTGGTAATGCTCTGCTCTTCAACGACCGTGACAAAATAACGAAGATGTCTTAATTCCATTTAATTGCCCTGCTTTGTTGAATTTCCATAAGATACAAACCCAACAGTCACAAATATAAAATATATTGAGTAATCAGCTTGGTGTTTAAGCATGATCCAATCATCCTTCATGGAACATTAATAAAGTCACAACATCTCAACTTTAATCACACCAAAACTGAACAATCCCACTCAAAACTCGCTTAACTTATAGAACTCTCCATCTTTAATATTTAAAAACAACTGCTTCAAAATACAGATCTATAAATTTGATCTTTTTCTAGTCTCCAATGAATAAAAAATATTTGAGAGTCTGATTTATAAACATTTGATTAAAGTAAAAGAACCAATTCAAGATCATATAAAATAAATATATAAATCATATTCTTAATAAATATTCATCATTTTAAAATAGACTTTTAACAATGCATTTTGGAAAAAGTATAAAGATATACCTTACAAATACTAGAAAATTACATATAAAAATAACAATAATTTTACCAACAATGCAAGCCCGTACGTCTTTAAGCTCACTATTTTAAGACCGATGCCACTGAAAGTATTGTTTTCTCATAATAATGAAAAGGATATTTCAATTGAAACTAAGCATATATAACCCTCAGCCACTCCGTTTAGTCCATTTGCTCAAAGCAAGTGCTTTAAGTTGTTTCTTTCTAGCAGGCTGTAGTTCCTCTTCACATCTAGAGTCAAATCAACCACAAAAGCAAGTCAGCATTAAACGAGATAATTATGGGACACCTCATATCTATGCAGATGATACATATGGGCTTTTTTATGGTTATGGTTATGCGGTAGCAACAGATCGTTTATTTCAGATGGAAATGTCTAAACGCACTGGCTTAGGCACTGTTGCGGAAGTACTTGGGTCAGAATACCTTCAATATGATATCGCAACACATAGCCGCTTTAACCCAGATGAAATTAAACGGCAAATTGCGCAACTTTCCCCTGAAGATCGTGCCATTTTTGATGGCTATGCCGCGGGTTTCAATAAACGCATCAAAGAAGTATTGGCAAATCCTGAACTGATGCCAAAAGAGTTTATTGATTATGATTTTCAACCATCGCTATGGGCATCAGAAGATATTGCAATGGTTTGGGTCGGTTTAATTCTAAATCGATTCTTTTCTGCCAGTTCAGAGGTCTCAAATTTAGATTTACTGACACAACTTCAGAAAGAAAAAGGTCAAGCTACAGGTTTAAAACTCTATCAACAATTGCGTTGGCTAGATGACCCAAGCGCCCCAACGATCATTGAAAGTGATCAAAAAGCACAAATCTCAGTGCATCAAAAAGCGCAAGTAAAAAATATTTCACCGATCTCAGATCAAGCCGCTAAGCAATATCTCGCTCAAGCCCGAGTCGCAATGGGTAAGAGTGTGGTCGATGGTGTTCCTACTGCAAGTAATGCATGGGTTGTCAAAGCAGATAAAACGGTTGAAGGTCAAACGGTTTTATATAATGGTCCACAGCAAGGCTGGTACACTCCTGCAATTACTTACTCCATCGGATTACATGGTGCTGGTTATAATCTGACAGGGATTACACCAGTTGGATTACCTGCAATTTTATTTGGTACCAATGGTAAAATTGCTTGGGGTTCGACAGTCGGCTCTCTTGATACTAACGATATTTATCAACTCAAATTAAATCCGAATAATTCAAAGCAATATCTCTATCAAGGACAATATATTCCTTTAGAACATCGTCAAATCAGTATTAAAGTACGTAATCAAGCAGACCATGTTTTAGATGTTTATAAAAGCAAACAGGGCTTTGTCAGTACATGGGATGAAAAAAACCATACCGCATATGCTCAAAAACGGAGTTGGGAAGGTCTAGAAATTGAAACCTTATTAGGTTGGGCAAATGCAGCTAAGGCAAATAACTGGAATGAGTTTCTTGATCAAGCCAAGCGTATTGCAGCATCTATTACTTGGTTTTATGCCGATACACAAAATAATATCGGTGTTGTTGCATTGGGGCGTTTACCGATCCGCCCTGAAAATCAACATATTCAGTTGCCAGCTCAGGGTGATGGCTCGATGGAATGGCAAGGTTTTTATGATTTTTCGCATAATCCCAAAGCTTATAACCCAGAAAAGGGCTATATCAGTAGTTGGAACAATAAGGCTTATGCTGGCTTACGTTCAGACTCATCCAACTTTTCCTATGTCGATCGAGTCAATGAACTAATAGATCCTTTGACGAGCAAACAAAAATTAAGCCAGCAGGATATTTGGGACATCAATAAACTGGGGGCTTGGTCAGACCTGAATGCACGCTATTTTATTCCTGATATGGTCAAAGCGGCTCAAAGTCGTAAATCTTCGTCTTTAGCCAAAAAAGTCGCACCATTATTAGCAAGTTGGGATTTTAAATTACGCCCTGACAGTGAAGGAAAATTTTATCAAGGTGCAGCTCCAGCGATTATGCGAACATGGCTCAGTCACATGATAGAACTCGTGCTTAAGCCTCATTTATCTGAAAATATTTATACACGTTACACAGATACACTTTATCCAGTCAACAATGATCCGAGAAGTACTCAGCCAGCCAGCGCATCGAAACTCATCTGGAATACTTTACAAGCTAAACAAGCCACGGTTCCTCAAACCGTTGATTTCTTGAATGGTCAATTGCCTGAAGATGTGGTTTTGATCGCACTTGAAAAAACATTGCTCGAATTAACTAGCCAATATAACTCGAAAGAACCGAGTGACTGGAAAATACCTGTCGCGACTATGGGTTTTTCAAACAAAAATTCTGTCGGTATTCCTTGGGCTGATCAGGCAAATCAACAACAACTCAACACTTATGGCAATACTGGAAGTGCGACTTTCCGTGTGGTATTAGATCCTAGCCAAGTGACAATGTGTTCTATTCTTGCCCCAGGTCAAAGTGGCTTTATTCATCGAAATGGTCAACTTAATCCACACTTTGCCGATCAGCTTTCATTGTTTGAAAATTACACTTGTAAAAATGATGCAGTCAGTCAAAAGCAAATTGATCAAAATACACAGCAAAGTATCACGTTAAATTATTAATTTTGCAAAAATGATAATGCGTTATAAGTGATTTTAAAGGTTCCTTCTCCTATTCATTAGGGTGAAGGTTCTCTATATAAAATTATTGTTCAAACAAATCTTCGTTGAAGAAGCCTATTGAACTCAATAACTTTATTATTTGTAATACAACTTCTTAGAATAATTTTATAAGATTGATATCTTCGCGATTTTTTCACTTCTGTTAGGGACAGGACCTGAGTAATAATTTTCTTTATTTTGAAAATAAATATCAAAACTTTCACTCATAAAAGCATCATGTTTACTTTGCTTTTTATAGATTCTAGCGATTTGGGGAATATAATATTCAAACCAGTCATTTAAACTTTTAAAAGATGAATAGTTTCTTAAATGATCGAATAAATACTGTAAGTCTGTAATTACAGCCGATACATCTGGATTAAACATCCAAAGTGATACTTTCATTGGTTCTATTGCTGTCATCGTATAATTATCTCGATGATCCAAACGAGCTACTGTATACAGCTGTGCACCTTGTTCTGTAAAACGGGAACATAGCAGTTTTGTCCTTTGTATCTGAGAATAATCTGTACCCACTTCTAACTCTCTAGCTCTTCTTGAAATCTCAAGACATTCAGGTAGCTTTTGTATGTTTGAGCACGCAATTAAACTAAAAATTTCAAAAGCTCTTTGCACCACATGATATTCGCCACTCCCCGTAATCATGCCCTCTTCCCAATAGTGCATTTTTCTAATTTTTTCTTCTGAGAAATCTAAAAATCCATCCTCATGTAAAATGGCAGATTGATGATCAGAAGCCACGATGGCACTGTCTTTAAGTTGAATCGCAAGGATAAATGTCATTTTTGTAATTAACTTTGTAGTTTACTTAATAGGTATATTAATATAAATTAAATACAAATTTAACAACATCTATTATAAAAAGAGGAGTATATGGCAGCAGACTCTCAGTTAATCATTGGTAAAGATGGAATAACCTTTATTACACCACGAGAATTCAAAGTTCATGCAGGTCAACACCAATTTAAAACTGGTGAAAGAATATCTATGCCAATTTTCCCTTTACAACAACCCATCTGTGTAGAATGTTTAATGGATGCGGCTAACCGAGGTTTGGGAATTATCAGGCGATGATTATAACAATAAAAGATTTTGATCAATTCATTGAGAATAACCAAAAAAATCTAGGATTCTATTGTCTAATCGATGGTGCTCAGATCGACCATAAACAAATTACGCATATTGAACATACCTTTGGCTCATGTGATTATCTATTTAAGGATACCTTTGAAGAAGAAGCTTATTTATTTGGCGGAATTTTAATTCATTTACCGTTTATTCAATCTTTACAATTCGAGAATATTATCAAGTTGATGAATCAACATAATGCGATGATTTTTTTCAAAAGCGCACTCAGCATAAAACAATTGAAAAATATATTACGTGAAAAACTTTATCTTGAATTAGAAGATGGAGGAATCGGTATTTTGAGATTCTATGACCCACGAATTTTAAATAGACTTCACCAAATCTTAACGCCAGAACAAAAAAAAGAGTTTATGAACGGAATTGATGTATATTATTTTAAACTCAATGACTTGGGGTATGAGATCAACAATAATGAAACTTAATCAAAATCAAATACTCAGCCTAGAATCATTAAAAGATAGAGATGAAATATGTGAAAGTATTTACAACGAAATTTTAGAAAACTCGTTATTACTTTCGATTTATGATCATGAAATACAACATCTTAAAACAGAAATTTATAACAGTTTTGATTTACTCGTCACTCAATTAATTACAGATAACGGTGTCATGATTGAGCTCATCATTTGGAATGTAATTCTTAGAAAAAACTTTTTATTTGATGAAAATATTCAAAAATTTATCTTTGCATCGAATGTTAAAGCCAAAGATTTATTATCAGTCTTAGAGTACGAAATGAATTAAGGACATAAAATGGATAACCTCTCTACTTTGGTACTCGGTTGGGCTGGTGTTGGTGATCAACCGAATCCTACAAAAACAACACCAAAGCCTCAAATTGGACAACCTACTCCTACGTCACCCAGCATAGGTGGTAAGCCCATAAGTGTGGGAACAGGAGCTGTCATTTTCGCTGGAATTCCAAATACTAGAGAAATTCCGTTATCTCCTGAAGCTTTAGAAGATTTAAAGAAAACTGCCAAAGAAACACAAGAAAAAATCAAAAATAAAGAAATCGAAAAGGAAAAACAAACCAAATGTAAAAAATGTGAAGCCTTTACGTTTGGCAAAAAACATCGCAAGAAAATTTCATTTGGTGATCCCGATAATGCCAAATATCAATTTAAAATATCCAATATGTTAAGTGATCCATTAAAGTTTAGAGCAGGCACGCCTTCAGTTTCAGAGGGAAAAACAAAACCTTCGACCCCGATTGAAGAATGGCTTTTAAATGATGTCTCTTTTGATGGCTTATGGCCAATACCATGTACACTGGTTGAGGCTAAAGGAAATTATGCGCAGTTTTTAACAGAATCAAAAAAAGGAATACGTAAATTTATTTTTGAAGGACTCACTAAAGAAGCAATAGGTCAAAGAAGTGTAAATATAAAATATAAAACTAATAAACTGGTATGGTATTTTCTTGAACAAGAAGCAAAGCAACATTTTGATATAGAAAGTGGTGAAATTGTTAAAACTATTTTTATGCCACTTTAAATTGAGGTAATTTGCATGGAATTTATTATTCATTCATTATTCTATAAAGCTTTATCAAACAAAGATAATGAAATTAAAAAACAACTTGAAGCTTTCAAAAAAATAATAAATGAAGCTCATCAGCTACATCCAATATTTTCAAATTTACATATTAATAATGCCATCAACCCATCTAAACCACTAGGCTATCCATTTCCTAGCGATGAGGCATTAAGATACTTTTATAAGTCACGAAAAAAAGACCCTTTTGATTCAGCACTTTTATGGAATGGAAAAAATGACAGCGCTGAATATATAAGTGTAACTCTCAATAGTATTAGTTTAAAGTTTGGTCTTGAAAATCAATTAGATATAGAAATATTAGAAAACTTATTAAAAATACTTCTTAAATATCTAAAATTTAAATACATTTTTATTTCCAATCATTTTTTTAGAGATACTATTATTTTCGAACACAGACATCCTGTTTCAGCAATATGCTTTGTTCCACAAATCATAAGTGAAAATTCCATTCCCCACTTATATAAAAAAATAGATGTTTTAAATGATCTCAATCATGGAAGTATCTTAATTTTTGACGAAAATATTTTTGAAGAATCTGATCGTATGAAAAAAATTATAGAAGAAAATGCTATTGCTTTAGTTGCCTTAAATGCAATTCCTGAAACTGAGCTGGATTCAGATTTTTTTAGTGAAGTTGATTTGTGATTTTGACTATTGATGATAAAGCTTTTTGATATGGAATATAATTTACACGCTTTATTTTACAAAGCCTTATCGAACTCTGATCAAGAGATTCAACAACAATTAAAAGCTTTAGAGAGTATCGTTCTTGAAGCTCAGAAATTACATCCTATTTTTTCAAATCTTTATATTAATAATGCGATTAACCCATCTAAACCTTTGGGTTATTCATTTCCAGGTCAAGAAGCTTTTAATTATTTATATAATGCTAGAAAAATAGATTCTTTTGAATCAGCGCTTTTATGGAATGGAAAAAATGACAGCGCTGAATATATAAGTATTACATTCAGTAATAGCGGATTGAGTTTTGGACTTGAAAATCAATTAAATATTGAGCTTTTAACAAAGCTGTTCCAAATAACGCTTACTCATTTAAAGTGTAAATTTATTTTTATTTATGATGACTTTTTTAGAGATATTGTTGTTTTCGAACATCGACAACCAGTTTCAGCGATATGCTATGTTCCACAAATCATAAGTGAAAATTCCATTCACCACTTATATAAAAAAATAGATGTTTTAAATGATCTCAATCAGGGAAGTATCTTAATTTTTGACGAAAATATTTTTGAAGAATCTGATCGTATGAAAAAAATTATAGAAGAAAATGCGATAGCTCTAGTTGCCTTAAATGCAATTCCTGAAACTGAGCTGGATTCAGATTTTTTTAGTGAAGTTGATTTTTGATGACAATAATTTTGTCTTCTCTCATCCTATACGACAAAAAGCCAATAACTGAACCTAATCAGTTACTGGCTTTTGTAATCTTATGCAATTCCTGCAATATCCTTTAAGATTTTTATAAATACTTCCTTTTCTTGTTCAGGATATTTTTCAAAAACTTCATTTTGATGACTGTCTGCAATATCAAATAAATAATGTGCGGTTTTCTTGCCCTTTTCGGTCAATTTGAAAAAACCATCACTTTCAACCATTAAGCCATCTTTTTTAAGAATTGTTGCAGCCTGTTCAACCTCGCGCATCGGCATGGCAATATCTCGAGGTAAATCCGCTTTATTGGAAGCTGTTCCACTTCCCAATACCAATAATAAGCGAGCTTCACTGGTACGGAACCCTGTCACAAGCTGTTTAGGAATATAATCGGTTTGATAGAATTTAAACGCCCGACTCATCAGATAACACACATTACTGTATAAATGTCCTTGATGAAGTTGCCCTAAATCCTCTGGTTCAGCTTGAACGGTATCTTTCAACTGAAGCAAAGGGTGTGGAATTACCCCAGAATAAGCCCCTTGATGGTAAACCAAAGGACTACGTCCTTGATCATGAAACTTCACCACTTTTCCAATAATGATCCAATGATCTCCACCTTCAATAATTTCATGTCGCTCACATTCAAACACAGCCGAACAATGATCTAAAACTGGCGCTTTGCCGGCACCTGTCTGATAGCTTGTTCCCTCATATTTGTCGATATTACGGCGTGAAAATTTGTTGGATAACTCAATTTGAGAACCCGATAAAATATTCACAGCAAAATGAGTGGCTTGTTCAAATACAGAAAAACTAGATGAGTTCTTATCAATACTCCATAAAATCAAAGGCGGATCCAAAGACACAGAGTTAAAGCTATTTGCAGTGACACCGACTTTTTCACCTTGATCATTTTGTGCGGTGACGATGGTGACGCCAGTTGCAAAGTTTCCTAATGCACGTCTAAACTGCATCGGATCTATTGCGATTTCATCCATTGATTGTCGTGAATTCATTATTCTCTCCTGAATTTTTATCCTATTCGATGTCCTATCTTTGTCATCTCGATATCGTGGTTTAATCCAACTGATTAAATATCAAGGACCAACCGTGCTGACTTAGATCGAGAACAACACACCAATATTTGTTCATTGCTAGACTTTTCTTCATCTGTAAAGTACACATCACGATGGTCTGGTTCGCCTTCAATCACATCGCACATACAGGTACCACACACCCCTTGTTCGCATGACATCTCGATGTCTATGCCTTCACGTGCCAAAGCTTGCAAAATGGTTTCTTCAGCATTGACCATAATGATCTTGCCACTACGTTCCGCCACGACTTCAAATGCATCTCCGCCAGTTTCTATCTCAACCTGAAAATACTCTTTATGAATTTGCTGTTCGGGAAAATTTTGACTAAGGGCTAAGTTAATTACCCAATCCATAAAGCCATTGGGACCACACGTATAAATATGGCTATCCTTTTCGATGTCTTGAATGGCGGATTGGAAAAACTCTCGATGGTTGGCACCTTCCGATTTAAAATGAAAGGTGCTAAACGGTGCCAGCACACCATTTTTAATTTCATCGACAAAAGCACACTGCTCTGGGCTTGCTCCACAATAATGCAGCTCAAAGGAAGCACCTTCTTGTGCAAGTTGATAAGCCATCGTAATCAAGGGTGTGATTCCAATACCCCCTCCTACTAATACTGCATGTTTGGCTTTAACCAATGGAAATAGATTTTTAGGTTCACTAACTTGAATCTGTATGCCATCTTTTAAATCATCAAATGCAGATACTGACCCACCGCGTGATTCAGGATCACGCAAAATTCCTAATCGAAAGGTACCAATCGCATTTGGATTTTGGCAAAGTGAATACTGACGTACCATGCCATTTGGCAAATGCACATCAATATGTGCACCTGCTTCAATTTTAGGTAATGCCGTTGAATTTGCAGACTCAAATTCCATGACTGCAACATTTCCACCTTCAACGTGACGGTTTCGAACAACCACATTATAGAGTATCGTCATGATTTATCTCCTTATTATGTGCTGAGCGCTAGGCTTAGCGCATAAATAATCCACCGTTAATATCCCACGTTGCACCAGTCACAAATGCAGCACTTGGGCTTGCCAGTAATGCACAGGTCTCAGCGATAAACGTCATACTGCCTAATGCCTTAACAGGGATATTTTCAATAAATTGCGTCATTTTTTCATCGGATACCACGCTATGTACAATCGGGGACTCCATCGGTCCGGGAGCAATCGCATTCACAGTCACCCCTTTGGCTGCAAATTCTTTAGCAAAAATTTTAGTTAGGGTGACGATTGCGCCTTTACTCGCTGCATAGTGTGCGCCTGTAGCAGTTCCACCATTTTGACCAGCCAAAGAAGCCATATTCACGATACGCCCATAACCCTGATCAGCCATATATTTGCCAATAATCTGGCAAGCTTGGAAAGTGCCACGTTGGTTCACCTGTGTCACCCAGTCAAAATCCGCAGCAGTAATCTCTAAAACAGGCGTTGCCTTGGTCACAGTTGCATTGTTAACCAATACATCCAGTTTTGAGAATTTCTCTTGAATCCACTGCACTGCTGCATGAAAGTCAGCCTCTACTGAAATATCGAGTTTTAAGGCAAACATATTTTCAGCATATTGACTGCTTGCTTTGGCATTCTCTGCCTTTTCTAAGCTACTTGCTGAAACAATGACTTGATGTCCTTGAGCCGCAAAATATTCGGCAATGACATTACCCAATCCAGAAGCAGCACCTGTCACTAAAACAACCTGTTTCATTTTTCTGCTCCTAGAGGATATAACTGATACCTGCCAAGGTATCGGTCGAGTTGACTAAGTTAATAATTTTTCTGTTGATTTTAAATCCATGCTCTGAGTCACGAACCAAATGAAATGTCACATCAGCGGTATAATGTTTTAGACTTTCCTTACGAAACTCACGTAAGTTTTGTGCGCAACGTAAAATAATTTCTCCATCTTGATCTTTTACAATGCGAACACGTGAGACACTACGTACAGTATTGGCTTTTGGTGCAGTTGAAATTGCCTCACCATTTTGTAAACGTTGCACACGTAACTTACGCATATGATGATCGTCATAGGCATAGTTCAAATTATTTTCATAATCTGTCAGTTTGGGATCAATCGGAATAATATACACGCCCTTCTCATTCCATAAATCTAACCATTTATCATGCTCAGAGTGGTCCAACATATCTGCCTCAGCCCAAATAAAAGCTGTAATTTCATTGAGCAAATCTAAATCAATTTTCATGGCATTCTCCTTAAGCCGTCATCAACTTTTTCCACTGCTGATAAGCAGCACGCATGCCTGTTTCAGCACTGACATCACTCTTTAAACCATCTTCAGTTTTCACTTCACCCGGTAGACCGCGATTTAACATGATCCATAAATCATTGCCTGCGTTTGCACCATGTTGTACACGTTCCCATGCCTCAGAATCGTCTGGAGTTCCAAAACCAAATGGTCCTTGGAAATGTTCATGTAGACGTAAACGATATTGATTGGCGATTTGTGGTCCACCATCCATGGTAATGACGGAGTGGTGAATTTCGGTTTCTTTGGCTGAAATAGGTTGCATGACTCGGAAGAAAGCCATTGAACAGGCGATGTTAGGAAACAAATTCAAGTTAAAACCAGATCCGCCAACAGCACGTACGATGCGACGGACTTTCAATTCTTCATGACCTTCATCACGTAAAGCCTGAGCCAAGTCCTCAAAGCGCTCTTGGATTGGTCGCTCCATTAACTCTTCATCTAGATCGACCAGTTCAGGAATCATCACCATGACACTGTGACCATTGCCTAAGTCTTCGACAAAACCGGGTTGATTTTCAAAATTGAACAGTTCTTCTGTTTTCTCATCAACTGAGCTTAAGAAAGACTTATGTACTAAAGGGAAATGATAGGCATCCGTGGTATTTTCTAACTGAATTTTCCAGTTACCTGGGAAACGAAAACGATGCTCACCCAATACTTTGATTGGATACCCTGCACCTTGCTTCATAAACAGATCAATCCATTTTTTAGCAGCCCCCAAAAAATCTTCTAAGGGTTCGATATCCTGTTTAAAGGTGGCAAAAATCATTCCATTGTATTCTTCAACCCGTAAGCTCACCAACGGAAATTCAGACTTGTCGAGACAGTCGCCATAACTTTCGGGTGAAGGTACACCACGTAATGAGCCATCAAGCGCATAACTCCAACCATGATAAGGACAGACAAAACTATTGGTCTTGCCCTTTTTATGTTCGCATACTGTTGCTGCACGATGACGGCAACGGTTTAACAAAACATGAACTTTCTTCTTACGATCTCGAACCACAACAACAGGTTGTTGACCTATATTGATCGTTTTATAACTTCCACCTTCTGGAATTTCACTGGCATGTGCCACCCAGACCCAAGTGCTGTAATAAATTTTTTCCATCTCTTGTTCGAAGATATGTTCATCTTTATATAAAGAGGTATGTACACGATCACTTTGAACCAAATCACTGTAATCAACTTCAATGTTCTGCATTGGAATAATACTGTTCATATCAATTATCCTTTTCAATCTATCCATAGGTTATTGCTGAGACGGTACTGGCAATTTCGCTGTACTGTTCCAGTGGGATACGGGGCGACTAAAAATATTTTCAGTCTGGAAATGTTTAATTTTCCAACGCCCATCGGCTTGCTGTTTAAACTTCACTGTAAGTTTTGCGGCGTTTAAATGGCTTTGATCATCAGCAAAGGTTGAGGTTTGCAACATCAACCAACTTGCATTTGCCTGTTCATCATTTATTTCAATTTGTTCTGAACTGACGAAGTGCGCATTCATCACAAAATGTGATTCTTTCTGGGTATAGCTTTTAAACATGTTGAAAATGGCTTGCCAAGAATCATAACGTCCAAAACATTGGGCATATTTTTCCCCAATCCCTTCCCATATACTGTCTGGATCAAATAAATCCATGAGTTCATCTAGATCAGTATTGGCATTTAAGCCATCACAAATTTCCATATAGCGGTTGATACAATTACGAATCGCATTTTGTGCTTCAAGTTGTTGTATCCGCTGTAAAAGATGCTGTAAAACGGCTTGATCATTCATCTTTGCTTCATCCCTGTACTATTTTTTAATGTTGTTTATCAAACTATAGATAACCGGGTGTTGGCTTCATGCCAAAACTGACCAATGCCGCATTTTGTAAGGTGGCATCTCCCATAAAGGCATGCTGTGTCACCACATTGGTATCATTCACAAAACGGCTAAATGGATTGTGGGTATAGATTGCGGTCATACCTGCCAGCATTTGGATTTTACGTGTTACTTGTGCGCAGACTCTTGCTACATGGGTACATGACAAACGCATGTCACTAATCTGTTCCGCAGTTGGTGTACGGTCAGCAAGCACTTCATTCCAAACGATTTGCATGGTGTCATAGAACCAAACACGTGCTGCTTTAAACTCCGCTTCAGCCTGTGCAAATTCATATTGGGTCACCGGACGATTGGCAATTTCAGCCCCACCTGTAATTGAAGATTTACCCGGTGCCAACTTTTGAAACTCTTCAAGTGCTGCTGCTGCTACACCAATCCCGACCACAGTTAAAACCTGTGTTGCCAGTGACAGTGAGGGATATTTAAAAAATGGTTCGGATAACTTCGATGGTTCGCCACGAACAAAAGTCCATTCTTTTGCGACCAGAACATCTTTCACCACCAAATCATGACTACCTGTTCCTTTAAGTCCCACTGTATCCCAAGTCATTTCAATTTGTGCCTGTTGAGCAGGCATAACTGCCATACGTGGCAAACCTTGAGTTTCATTATTTTTTTGTGGTGAAATCCCGACTCCTACGATATCAGCTCCCATGCAGCCACTAGAAAACTTCCAACGCCCACTGACCACAACGCCTTCTTCAGTAATTTCCGCAGGTTGTGGTGGGAAAATACCTCCTGCAAAAACGATATCGGGACTGTCTTGGTATAACTGCTCAAGCGTTGCTTCAGGTAAACTGCCTAAATATGCAGGGCTCATCCCAAAGCTTGCAACCCAACCTACTGAGCCATCCGCTTTAGACAGTTGCTCAATCAATTCACAAAACTGTTTTGGTGACCATTCATTGCCACCAAATCGTTTCGGAACCAAAGCACGATATACACCAATTTTTTTGAGTTTCTCGATAATGTCCTGACTAACATAAGCTTGATTGTCAAACTCACCTGTACAAGCACGCTCACGTATTTCCTGACATAAAGCGGCTAATTCTGCTGTTTTTGTGTCCATTACAAAATCCTTTGTCGCTAACTGATTCATTACCTGCTTCCTTGTAATTTATTGCCCCGCCTGAACGATATATTTCGCAATTGCACAGAGATATTCATCTGCATTTTGTTTTGCCACGATTTGTAAACCGATCGGTAAACCTGATGCTGTTTGTAGGGGTATTGAAATTGCTGGGTGTCCTGACAAATTAAAAGGACGAACCAAACTGGTTAAATTCAAAAACGCCACTGTATTTTCAGCCTCACTCACTTTGGGTGGAATCTGTGGCAAGGTTGGTAAAATCAAGGCATCGAATTGCGCCAGTAAAGCATCAATTTCAGCCTTAAAATTGGCTTTGATTTGTTCTGCTTGTTGGACTTGATCCATTGTTGTTTGTGCAGCTTTGAGTAATCGACCGTTGACATCTGCTCCAACCAGTCCTGTTTCGGTTAAAGCTGCATATGCCTGCCAGTTTTCATAATTGATAATCTGCATACCTGCTTCAAATGCTGGATCAAACCATTTTGATTTCACCTTAGTCAGTGTCAAATTAGCGTTGGCAAGATAATTCTGAATGGATTCAATCACTACAGCATCAGCACTGACATCAAGCCAAGCGAGTTTTGGTGCCTGCGCTAAGTCCGTTAAAGGGTGAAAGCTTGGATCAATAATCTGCATTGCGGTTTCAATCATGTTGACTGACATTGCAAATGGTCCAACACAGTCCAAAGAACTTACCGCTGGATGCACACCTTGACGACTGACTCGATCAAACGTTGGTTTTAAGCCATATACACCACAGCATGCAGCAGGCATACGGATTGAACCGCCTGTATCAGTACCTAATGTAAAATCAGCCAAACCTGCTGCTACGGCTGCCGCAGAACCACTTGAGGAACCACCCGGGATCAACTCAGGATATTTAGGATTAATTGCCGTACCAAAATGATGGTTAATGCCTGTAATGCCAAAGGCAAGTTCATGCAAATTGGTTTTCCCAGTAATTTGACAGTCGGCTGCCAAAATACGATCCACAACTTCTGCATTTTGAGTCGCAGCAGGTGTATTCATTAACGCTTGGCTGCCTGCCATCGTTTTCATACCTTGAATGTCGATGGAATCTTTCACCATCACTTTCAAAGCACCTGTGCCTTTTTGTACCTCTTGCACAACGATATTCATTCACTTTTCCATGTATTTTTATAGTTAATACAAATATCGGAAAAAGTAATGTAATTGTCAAGATATTTTTATTGATAAACAACAAAGAAAAATAAATTTAATTTTTGTATAATGGGAAATATCCATTTTTATAAAGTTATTACTTGGCTATGCTGACTCATTTAGAACAATTTCTACCTAACAATGAACCAAGCAGTTTACAAAGCTACCCTTTTTTCTGGATCTCGCAAGTTAACGGAAAATATACCCAGCTTATTGAAAAATCGATTAAAAAATTAGGTATAGATAACACGCGTCGTAAAATTATCTTGAGTACTAATGCTTTAGAACAAGCCAGTATTACAGAGATTGCCAATCTTTCTACGCTCAAATTAACCACGGCAACCAAAGCGATTTATCGTTTAGTTGAAGATGATATTGTGCAAGTTTTTTCATCAGAGGCTGACGAACGAATCTCGATGGTCAAACTGACTGATAAAGGTAAAGAACTGGTTGAACAAATTAATCAGATCAGTCAGGTGACCTTGTCTGGGATTCTAAATGCCTTTGAAGATGAAGAACTTCATCAGTTAAATGCCCAACTCAAAAAACTGTTTAATCTCATGCCTTCGAGTTAAATTTGATCGTAAAAGCTCATCTCTATCGAGATGAGCTAAGTAGCAAAGTTTAAACGGCATCATTTTGTAAGATATTAAACAGTGGTTTTAAATGCTGGCTGGTGATTCGATCTGCAAATTGATGTAACACTTGCTGTTTGTAATCAGCAATATCGACCTGATCATAATTATAAAAGCCTTGTTTTTCACGTAAGCCATTGCGTTGTTGACGCATATTGTCAGCAATGATTTCAGGTGCTTGATAGCGATCTCCTAGCTCCCTCTGCAAATATTGTGAGGCATAATACAAAATATCACCACCACCCCAATCAATGAATTCTAATAATCCCAAAACAGAAAAGCGCAAACCAAATCCTGTACGAATAGCAATATCAATATCTTCAACAGAGGCTACGCCTTCTTCGACCATTCTTGCTGCCTCATTCATTGCCAATGCTTGAATCCGTGGCACGATATACCCAGCTTTAGCATTACATACAACAGGAACCTTGCCGATGTCATGCAAAAAGTGTTTTAAGTCAGCCACCACCTCATCTGAAGTTTCTTCAGAACGACTTAATTCCACCAAGGGAATCAAATAAGCAGGATTCAACCAGTGTGCATTGATCACTCTCTCAGGATGAGAAATCATTTGCGCAATATCCGTGACCAAAAAGGTAGAGGTTGTCGAAGCAACAATACAATTGGCTAAAATATAGGGGTCTAGCCAAGCAAAAATTTCCTGTTTGAGTGGTTTTACTTCTGGAATAGCTTCAAGTAATAAATCACAATTGGATAAGATCTCGATTGATGCATCTCGGCTTAAAATACTAATTTGCTTATCTATGAATATATGCTGTTCAGCATTGATAAATTTTATTGTTTCAAGCAATCGAAGCTCTTTTTGCAAATCGCTCTGGATTTGATTGTGATAATCTTGGAATTCTATTTCACTTCGTTGCCTAGCATCAATTAACGCGACCTTAAGCCCTGCGTAGGCAAAAGCAATCGCCATTGCTTTGCCCATTCGACCCGCACCCAATATTGCAATCTTTGAAATTTTCCTCATTTTAAACTCCTTGCAATAAGATCGCTTGCAGTTCAGCTTTACTGTGATGGGCTAGACCTAAATTTTCAAAGGTCCGACCTTCCAGATATAAATCTTTTCCAGTAATTGCAGAGGCAATATTCAGCAAACCCTCTGCCACAGGTGTTGCGACACCCGCCCAACGTCCCACCGAAACTAAAAAGGATAATCCTAAACGCGTGTCTTCCAACATATAACGATGTGACTGTAGATCAATATCTTCTCGCCAATCTCCACTATCAGTTAATTTGCCATGCGCACCTCGACCATACATCCATTCATCTCCCTCATCGGCTTTGTTATAGTGATCCGCCAAAGGGAAATGAGGTGCAGCATAACCTAGTGCCTCACGTACTTGCATTCGCTCAACATCGAGCTGATTGGTCACACGGCGAATTGAAGGTTGCGTACCTTCATTGTGAATATCCCAAGCTTCAAAATGCTCTAGCGGACCAGCATTCATGAGGATCAAAGGAGGATGAATAATTGGACCAGCATTCATCAATGCTCCGCTTAAACTATCTTCAATCGGCTCCACACTTGGATAAGCCTGCTTAAGCTGCTGAAAAGCATGTTCTGACAATGCGCTGGGAAACACACCCGTCGGCAATCTTGTAGCATAACCACTAATTACAATTTGATTGACTCCATGTTTGCGCACTAAATACGGTAAAGTCCCCGTTTCTGCAAAAGCCACTTCGGCATGGTTATCAGCATCTCGCATGGCTTTGGCGAAAATAAAACTACCAAATGTTGCCGGAGGTAAAAACACCACTTGCCCTGCTTTAAAAAATTTTGCCGCTTGTTGGGCTAAATCTTCATGTGTGGTCGCTGGCAAAGGAATAATGATCAATTCGGCATGTTGGATCGCCGCTTGCAAATCATCAGTCAAGTTGATCTGACTCTGTTCAAATCCCACTGTTAGGGTTCGATCTCCTTGATAATCCTTAACCTTCAATTGCCCTGTCATGGCGAATTGTTTTAAGGCTGCTGAATCACGACGCCATAACACCACGTCATGTCCTTTTTCTGCCATTTCTGCTGCAGCTGCATAGCATCCATGCCCACCGCCGAGTACTGTAATTTTCATGATCTCTCCTGATGATTCATTTTCAATTGAACATAGGTGAGCCATAATCATCTGGCTTATCCAAATGCGCATGGCTTATTCAATTCGCGCAGGCATTTTTTAGTTGAGCTGAGTATTCATTTTTAAGGTCTGAGAAGGCAAACATCCATAGCGCTTTTTATAAATTGTCGAAAAATGTCCAAAACTTTGGATACCGTAACGCAATAAAATATCAGTTACCGTTTCATTGATTTGTGTCGCTTGTAAAGCCTGATGCACATGCTTCAATCGTTGCTCACGGATATATTCCACTGGGGTTTGCTGTAAATATTGCCCAAAGCCTTTTTGCAATGTACGGATCGACACATCACAGTGTTGACTCAAGTTTGACAATGAAATCGGTTGTTGTAATTGATCTTGAATATACTGTTGGGCTTTTTTCAGATACCGTGGTAAAAGCTGATGACCTTGTATACGCAACTGCTCGCTATAGTTGTTTGGAATTTTGAGTAAAATCAATTCAATCAGATACTGGCTAAAGCTACTCGAAATAAATTGCCAGTTGTGAATATGATAATAAGCATGACACAGATAATTGAGCGTTTCGATCACAGCATCTATGCGCTCATTCGTACAAGACGGCGAAGTATCAAACTGAAGTGGTTTATGAGCAGAATGTCCCAACATCTTACATAACTGTGCTTCTACATCGTGCTGTGACAATTTTAGAATAATATTGCGACAATCTTGGTTGGTGATAATCTGTTGCCGTGTATAAGGATGTGTGACGGACATGATTCCAGCGGATTGCAGCACATGTTGATTTGCTAGACTGACTTTGCATTGTCCTTCAAGCGTAAGTCGAAATAAATAAAAGTTAGATCGCTCATCAATCGTAATCATCACAGGCGCACTATATTTCAAATCGTAGAGCGCATTATTTCCAAAACTAAAACCATTTAATCGTGTATTCAATGGTTCTCTTAAAGCAACATCAAAATGATGCGGACATAAGTAATGGCTAATTTGTTCTTTGATGGTCTGATAGTCATCAGACTTCAATAATAAAAATTCATCCAGATAATGAAGGTGATTCAGTTTGACAGATATTTCCATCATTACACTCCCTTGTTATGGATTGATCAAATCAACAGCAACGCCCATCACTAAAGAATGGGCGCGGATTGGTCATCAAACATGACTAAATCATGAAGCATGTTCCCTTTGCATACTGTCACTAAATGCCTGACAGCCTTTTTTCAATAAAATAAATGCCAATATGCATGAAATTGTTCCCACAATACTCAATGAAGTTCCGACCATCAGTGGGTTTTCAAAAACTTTATCGCTAATTAATGCCACCAGAGTCGTACCTATTCCAACGGCAACCAGATTACTGATGAGTAAAAAGATGGCAGAAATTTGAGCACGGAGTTGGTTTGGTGCCAGCATTTGCATCGCTGTGGTTGAAATTGGCATCGGAAAAGATGCAAAAAACATGGCAGGTACAAGGAAAACAACTGAGAGCCATAATTGATCGACGTGGGTAAATATCATCATCGGTAAAATTAAACCGACAATTCCAATAACACCAGTAATCATGGGTGCATCTTTACGACCTTTTTGAATAAACCAGTCATTTAACCAGCCTGCACAGAATACCCCTAAAATATTTGCCACCAATAAAACACTTCCAAGCATATAGCCAGCTTCTGTTGGGGTCAGTCCAAATTTACGCATATAAAATGCAGGTGACCAACTGATTAAGCAGTACAACGCCATCGCATAAAATGTAAAACCTAAATAATGACATTTAAATGTTTGTGCATGTTTTTTGATGAATTTGAAAGCATCAGCCATGCTGGTTTTTTCCACTTCGCCTTGTGCATTTAAACGTTGTCCCTTACGTTTTGGTTCTTTGACGGTGAGTAAAACCAATAATCCAATAAATACCCCTGGTAAACCGACAATAATAAATGCCGCCTGCCATGCTTTTAAGGCTCCAAATACAGGAATCAGAATCGTATCCATATTTTTGAGCAAACCAATCACATACCCACCGACCAGAAAGGCAATACCACCTCCGACAAAAGAACCGATGGAATAAACTGCAACCGCTCGTCCCAATTTATCCTTACTAAACATATCACTAAACATCGAATAGGCTGCTGGGGATAAGGCCGCCTCGCCTACACCTACGCCCATACGACTTAAAAAAAGTTGAATAAAGTTTTTACTGAGTCCACAAAATACTGTTGCGATACTCCAAAAGACCACACCGATTGCAATAATTTTTGGTCGTGAAAATCGGTCTGCCAAATAGGCCAAAGGTAAGCCCATAAAAGCATAAAACAATGAAAATGCTAAACCATGTAATAAGCTAAACTGAGTATCTGATAGACCAAGATCGGCTTTAATCGGTTCAATCATCAGTGCCAATATCTGTCGATCAATAAATGAAAATATATATGCCAACATACACAGTAAAACGACATACCATGCATATATATTGGATTGAGCCCTTGTTGGCTCAGTTGTATGAGTATCCATCTTTCTTCCTTGTCCATGCCATTTTTCTAATGGGTCTACTTATTGAAAAATCTTGCGACCAGAACACATCTCCTTTTCCAGTCAATTTTCAATAAGGTAAATCATCCTGCCATATAATTATTATTTTTACATGGAATTTTCCATAATAGTTCAGGTATAAAGTTATACCTTTTTTGCTATTTTGGCTATTCCCGATTTTCCTCAGTATGATAAATAATTAAAAAATAATTTATAAACATATGATATATTTAGTTTTATGATATTTTATTGCTTAAATAATTTTCTGACCAAAATATATTTTTTAAATTTATATTGAATTTTACATTTATTTTTGCAATAAAATAAAAAGAGAGAAAAGCTTTCAACGGAAATGGATATGGCACTTTTAAAAGAACACGCAATCGAAAGTATACATACAATGCATGTATTGATCGAAAAGATTTTTACTGGACAACATTCAGAACAAGATCTTCCCCTTCTGATTGATTATTTTGCAGATCATTTTGAAATGGTCGGTGCGGCAGGAAAACGAATTAAACTCCAAGAAGTCAAAGGGCTGTTTGCAAATAATCAAGGAAAGATGCCCGATCTTCAAATTGAAATTTATGATGAGCAAATTCTGACACAGAGCTCAGATACCATCGTACTTAGCTATACTGAGAAACACACCAAATCTTCGGGTGTACTGATTCGCCGTTCATGTGCACTGATTGAGGAAATTGAAGGAAAAATGCGCTGGAGTTATTTACAAGAAACATTCTTATCTTAAACATAACCATCATCAATAAATCATGCCCTGTATCTAATTGATCTGCTAAATGTATATGGGGCATACTCTATTTTGTGATATTCCTCTTTTACTGCCATTTAAAGTTGTTGCGGCTTAAAATGTATTTGCCTTTTTATCCCTTAAAAAAACAATCTTCGATGCATTCAACCCTCCATAAAAATAAATTTATTTCCTCTCATGGTAAAACCCTCTCTTTATTTAGTTTTTTTCTCAATACTTCCGATCTCAACGACAACTGATCATTAAAAAATCACATCATTTTAATGTCTATATTGCATATGAAATTTTAAATTATTCATAAAATCAAGCAATAACACCCCCATCAAAACGATCTAACATTTTTAAAATGTACTCAAATCTGATTCTCTCATCTCGGCAGTATAAGAAAAAAATCGTTTTTAATTTTCTGTTGACATCATCAAGATTAAATTATATACATTAATAACGATACGAATCGTATCATTATAGATAAAATGATAAACAGGATGTTTAAAAATGATCGGACTAATTGGGATAGTCATATCCTTAATATTGCTGATGTATTTAGCATATAAAGGATTTAGCGTTATTGTACTTGCTCCACTACTCGCTTTATTTGCAGTGGCTTGGAGTGGATTAAGTAATGAGCTGCTTGGTTTTTACTCGCAAGTGTTCATGACAGGTTTAGGCGGTTATATCATCAAATATTTTCCACTGTTTTTATTGGGTGCAGTATTTGGAAAATTAATGGATGACTCTGGTTCAGCCCAAACCATTGCCAACTTTTTTGTTGATAAATTAGGACATCGTCGTGCAATGTTATCTATTGTGCTGTCCTGCGCTATTTTGACTTATGGCGGTGTTTCGCTTTTTGTAGTTGGTTTTGCTGTATTTCCAATTGCCTCAGCACTGTTTAAAGAACTTGGTATCCCGAAACGCTTAATTCCAGCAGCGATAATGCTAGGTGCGCTCACTTTTACTATGACTGCTCTGCCTGGCACTCCTGCGATTCAGAATGCGATTCCAATGCCCTTCTTTAATACCGATCTATATGCCGCACCGGGTCTGGGCACTTTAGCGTCAATTTTTATTTTGCTGACAGGCATGTGGTGGTTAAACAAGCGTCTTGCACAAGCAGACCTCAATAAAGAAGGCTATGGCAACCATGTTGAAATGCATGTTGAAACAAAGTTGGTAAAATCAAACCCAAGTCTGATCATTGCATTTGCCCCAATTTTAATTGTGATTATCACCAACTTAGTGCTGACTAAATTGATTTTACCTTCGCTGGACACTGCCTATTTAGCAACAGATAAGTTTGGTAATACTTCATTGAATTCAGTGATTGGATTATGGGCAATTATCTGTGCCTTAGTCTTGGCGTGTGTGAGTATTATTGTTCTCAACTGGAAAGCCATTGTTGATATTAAAGATTCCATTCAACAAGGGGTTTCCTCTTCCTTTTTACCCATATTCAATACTGCCTCGGAAGTTGGCTATGGTTCGGTAATCGCATCATTGGCTGGTTTTATTATCTTACGTGACTTTTTGGTCGGCATTGCGCCAAACAATCCGCTGATCTCGGAAGCCATTGTGATCAACGTATTGGCAGGTATCACAGGTTCGGCATCTGGGGGATTAAGTATTGCACTCAATACCATGGGTGAAACCTATAAAAATCTAGCGATTGAGCACGGTATTTCTCAAGAACTTATGCACCGTGTCGCTTCTATGGCTTCTGGGGCACTTGATTCTCTGCCTCATAATGGCGCTGTAATTACCATTATTACTTTATGTGGTTTGACGCACAAACAATCTTATTACGACATGTTTGTAGTCGCTGTCATTATTCCACTGATTGCGCTGTGCGGTGTAATCACATTGGGAACATTATTCGGTTCATTTTAAAAACACATCATCCATTACGAAAGGAATTAAAGATGTCTCATTCAGTTAACCTTCCAAGGATTATGGAAGTTGGAAAAAATGCCAGAGCGAAGCTCCCGGCGATTCTTGAAAGTTTAGGTGCAAAAAAGCCACTGATCATTACCGATAAAATGATGGTTACGTTGGGTTATATTCAACAGATTCAAAACATTCTAGAGGCAGCCGGAATCGAGAGTGACTATTTTGATGAAACGATTCCTGAACCGACTTCAGGTTCAATCGAAGCCGGCGTTCATCATTTGCAAACTCATCAATACGATGCGATTATTGCAATCGGTGGTGGTAGCCCAATTGACAGTGCAAAAGCGATCAGTATTTTGAGCAAACATGGTGGAAAAATTTCGGATTATAAATTTCCTCGTCAAGTCAATGAAATGGGACTTCCAATTATTGCCATTCCCACAACAGCAGGAACAGGTTCGGAATGTACCCGTTTTACCATCATTACCAACGATCTCACCAGTGAAAAAATGCTCTGTGCAGGTTTAGGATTTCTCCCTGTTGCCGCCATCATTGACTATGAACTCACCATGTCCTTACCTGCTCGTACCACGGCAGATACTGGTATTGATGCATTAACGCATGCGATTGAAGCCTATGTCAGTAAGAAAGCCGGACCATATAGTGATGCTCAAGCAATTGCAGCGATGAAACTCATCGGACCAAACTTGCAAGTTGTTTATCATCAGCCTGATCACGAACAAGCTCGTGAAAAAATGATGCTGGGCTCTACTTTTGCAGGCATTGCCTTTTCCAATGCTTCAGTCGCTTTAGTGCATGGAATGAGTCGTCCAATTGGTGCATTTTTCCATGTTCCACATGGCTTATCCAATGCCATGTTGCTGCCGATGATCACTGAATTTTCAATACAAGCTGCACCTGAACGCTATGCAGAATGCGCTAAAGCAATGGGCTGCGCACATCTTGATGATTCAAATGACGTGGCAAATCAAAAACTAATTAATACTTTAATCGAAATCAATCGCGATCTCAAAGTGCCGACTTTGGCGGAGTTTGGTGTAGACAAACAATATTTCGATGAGGTAGTGCAAACCATGGCAGAGCAAGCGCTGGCATCTGGTTCACCATCCAACAACCCTATTGTTCCTACAGTTGAACAAATGGTCTCGCTCTACCAAAAACTTTGGTCATGATTGAACGCCCTTTTACTATTTTTTATCACAATGAGGATATCCCCACATGGAATTAATCGGACATTTTATTAACGGTGCTTTAAATACTGAACACAGCAGAACTCAAGCTGTTTTCAATCCATCACTTGGTACACAAACAAAAGAAGTCGCATTAGCGACCAAAGCTACAGTTGAAGAGGCTATTGCTGCTGCTGAAGCTGCATTTCCTGAATGGCGTAACACCCCTGTGATAAAACGTGCTCGTGTCATGTTCAAATTCAAAGAGTTGCTTGAACAAAATGCTGAAAAAATCTGCCAATTGATTGGTGAAGAACACGGAAAAATAGTGCACGATGCAGCAGGAGAATTACAGCGCGGTATTGAAAATGTCGAGTATGCCTGTAGCGCACCAGAGTTTTTAAAAGGTGAATTTAGTAAAAATGTAGGACCTTCAATTGATTCATGGAGCGAATTTCAACCTTTAGGTGTGGTTGCAGGGATTACGCCTTTTAACTTTCCTGTGATGGTGCCTTTGTGGATGTTCCCGATGGCAATTGTCTGCGGAAATACCTTTGTCTTAAAACCGTCTGAACGTGACCCATCTTCGACCTTATATATTGCACAATTACTCAAAGAAGCTGGACTACCTGATGGTGTACTCAATGTGGTCAATGGTGACAAAGAAGCAGTGGATACTTTACTGCATGATACACGTATCCAAGCGGTGAGTTTTGTGGGCTCAACACCAATTGCAGAATATATTTATAAAACCGCAACAGCGGCAGGTAAACGTTGCCAAGCATTGGGCGGCGCCAAAAACCATGCCATCGTTATGCCAGATGCAGATATTGATAATGTCGTAAACTCATTACTTGGTGCGGCTTTTGGTTCATCAGGTGAACGCTGTATGGCATTATCTGTGGCGGTTGCTGTAGGAGATGAGATTGCAGATCAAATGATTTCAAAGCTCTCTAATGAAATCGGTACATTGAAATATGGTCCATACTCCGACAAAAACAATGACTTTGGTCCCGTCATTACTGCACAACATAAAGCAAAGGTTGAGGGTTATATCAGTAGCGCAGAACAGCAAGGTGCAAAAATTGTTGTTGATGGTCGAAATGCAGCACCAGTTGGCTATGAAAATGGCTTTTATGTTGGTGCAACATTAATCGACCAAGTTCAGCCCAATATGACCAGTTATAAAGAAGAGATCTTTGGTCCAGTACTGCAAGTCATTCGTGTAAAAACCATGCAAGAAGCCATGAATCTGATTGATGATCATGAGTATGGTAACGGAACGTGTATCTATACTCGTGACGGTGAAGCTGCTCGCTATTTTAGTGATCACATCAAAGTCGGTATGGTGGGTATTAATATTCCGCTTCCAGTACCTGTGGCTTATCATAGTTTTGGCGGTTGGAAACGTTCATTATTTGGTGATTTAAATGCATATGGTCCAGATGGTGCTCGCTTCTACACACGTAGAAAAACCATTACTCAACGTTGGCCGAGCACCAATGTCCGTGAAGGCGCACAGTTTGCGATGCCGACATTAAATTAATCCTATTAACTTTGTTTGAACAAAAGCAGGCTTTATCGCCTGCTTTTTTATGCAACTTCAATTAATTTATTTAAATCATGGGCTGCTTGACGTAGTAAAGGTTCAAACTGCAACAGGTCTTCAAGTGATTTTCGGATGGTTGGTGCATGTACATATAAGCAGGCAATAATCGTATCACCACGCTGAATTGGTACTGAACATGCCACCATACCCGAAATAAATTCCTCATTGTCTGTTCCAATTTTATTTAAATAAATCTGATCTAAATTTTCTTCAAGTAATACTGGGTCAGTAATGGTATTTCGTGTGAGTTGCGTAATCGGTAAATGCTCTAAAATACTTTTTCTACGTTGACTGGGTTGGAAACTTAAAAAAAGTTTTCCACTTGAACTACACCATAAAGGAACAGTTGAACCGACAGGTAAATACACCTGCAATGGCCAGTTGGCTTGTACACGGTCGGTATATAACATTTGATTATTATTTAGGATGGCAATGCCACAAGTTTCATTAATTTGCTCTGAGAGTTTTTGTAATATCGCCAATCGTTCCATTTTTCTCGGCTCTTGCTCCCAAGAACTTAGCAGCAATTTATAGGTTCGATCACCCAAGATATATCCACCATACATATCCGTTTTAACGAATTTTTCTTGTTCCAGTGTCTGTAGTAAGCGATGAATACTGGGTTTTGGTATATCCAGTTCAACGGAAAGATCGAGGGGTGTTGGTGGATGTTTTGCTGTTGATATGGCTTCAATAATGTCTAAAACGCGTGTAATTGATGAACCTTTTTTATTCATTCTGATGTTCCCAACAATTCAATCTGGTCAGTCTATGTTCTGCACTTTGTTTATCATAACAGATTGTATCTGATAAATAATAATTGAGGTTTTATCAATAATTCCAAAGATAGACATCAACCGCCTTAAAGACGACTTATATTTAATCTTTTTATAAGCGCTTCTCAGTTATACCTGTTAAAATAAAAACTAATTTCAGCCAAAGCATCAATAAAATAAATCATCTTGGCTTCACACTGCTCTTATGGATTTGACGGTGAACACGATGCAACAAGTATCTTCCAATGCTTATGATGAGGTTTCTCCTACCCCAGAAAACCTTTCAAAAATTAAGCCTGATCTCCGAGTTGGCTTTATCCTCATGGATAAATTCACTTTGGCGCCCGTTTCAGGTTTTGTCGAATCTTTAAGATTTGCTGCTGATCAATCTTTCCGTAGTTTGCAAATCTATTGTAAATGGGATTGGATGACCTATAACAACCTTCCTGTGAATGCCAGTTGCGGCTTGTCGGTCAACCCAAACAAAGAAATGGATATCCAACAGCTCAAACAAAACTATGATTATATTGTCATTGCAGGTGGGTTGCTCAGTGAAACCCGCAAACCACCAGAATACTTACTGGAAGCTTTAAAAGAGATACATGCTGCCAAGATTCCGATTATTGCTTTGTGTTCAGGTTGTTTTGTTTTGGGCAATGCTGGCTTACTCGACGGTCGTAAATGTGCCATCCATTTTACGACCCGAGATGAATTTGCAGGGCTTTTTCCCAAAGCCATTACGCTCATTGAACAAACCTATATTGAAGATCATGGCATATTCACTTGTCCGGGTGGAACAGCAATTGATTTGGCGGCTGATTTAATTCGAGTCCATTGTGGTGAAATCCGTGCACAAAAAACCTTGGATTATTTGCTGATTCAGCAGAAACCACTTCATTCACAAGACAAAGAAAAAACCACTTTAGATAATCCCAGCACTTATGAAAATAATATGGTGTCTAAAGCAATCGCGTATATGAGTGAAAATTTAAGTGCCCATGTGACCTTAAAAGAAGTTGCTGAACACGTAAATACTAACCCAAGACAGTTAAATCGAGTCTTTTTAGCAAATACTAATGAAGCACCTGCCAATTACTGGCGCAGACTGCGCTTAGAACACGCTCGAAAACTACTTGCAAACACCAGTGCGTATATCACCAATATCGCAGTCGAATGTGGCTTTTCCGATGGTTCTCACTTTATCCTATGGTTTAAAAAGCAATATGGTGAAACCCCGTTTGCCTATCGAAAACGCCGTCATGGGGTAGACAAACTAAAATGAAATATGACTGTCTATAAGATGATTACACGCTTAAATCGCTTACAATATTTTATTTTCCAAACTTCGCTCATGTAAAAATATTCTAGATAATGTCTTAATCTTTCTATTTTACTTGGTCATTTTTTTCTATTCTGTAGGGCTACATTTATATTTACCTTCTCTACGCCTACCGTCACCCAATTTTTGAAATGTTTATGTCTAAGAATTTAGCAACATTGATCGGCCTTAGTGCAATTCTCATGTGGGCATCCATGGTCGGCTTGGTCAAATATATCAGTACTGCTGTCGGCCCTGCGATGGGAATTACCCTGATTTATAGTTTAAGTGCGCTGATTGTCCTGCTTATTTTTAGGTTTCCCAACTTTAAACTGATTTCAAAAAAATACTTAATTCTTGCTACATTCCTGTTCATTGTTTATGAGTTGTGCTTTTCATTTGCAATCGCCTATTCAAAGACATCACAACAAGCCATTGAAGTGAGTATTGTAAATTATTTATGGCCAAGTCTGACCATTGTGGCTTTTGTCATCTTTAAAGAATTAAAATTTAATGTTTTGATATTAATTGGCTTATTTATTTCAATTAGTGGCATTATTTATATTCAGGCAGGTAGCGGATCATTTAGTGTCCAAAGTGTTGTGACAAATCTAAAAGACAATCCACTCAGTTATCTTTTAGCACTTTCAGGCGCAGTGATTTGGGCATTTTACTGTGTGGTCACCCGAAAAATGAGCAACGGTCAAAACCCAATCTCACTTTTCTTTATCGGTGTTGCACTCACCCTCTGGTTAAAATTAATAGTCAATGATCAATTGGTAATGCCCGATTTTGATCTTGGATTGTCCTTATATCTATTATTCGCTGCTGCTGCCGTTGGTTTAGGTTATGCAGCTTGGAATATTGGCATTATTCACGGCAATATTACTATTCTTGTTGTTGCATCCTACTTTACACCGATTGTCTCATCAGTCTTGGCGATGTTTGTATTAGATACTCAATTACCAATCACTTTTTGGCAAGGAACCAGCTTAGTGACACTGGGCTCCTTTATTTGCTGGATTTCGAGCAACTGGATTGCAATCAAACCTTTATTAAAAAAATTAAGAACCTATTGAAGTCAAAGCTTGTTTTTAAAAGCTTATTTTGCTCAAACCTTAATTTATAAAACATTGTCCTTGATCTGAGCAAGATACAAGATTTTGTACCCTGCTCATGTTACCAACAGCCTTCACTCTAGATCATTCCAATGCGGCTGCCTCAGAAAGATCTTTTGATTTGGTTTCTGGCGCCCAAGCAACTGAAACAATTAGCCCAACCAAAGTTACCGCCGCAGCAACATACATGGTATTTCCAATCCCGATGGTTTCAAGGGACATCGGAACAAGAAAGGTTCCTATTGCCGCACCAATCCGTGTCGCTGAGACCGCCCATCCCATTGCATAAGGACGTAACTCGGTCGGAAAAATCTCATTCGGATAAACAAGTTCCAAAACTTGCGCACCACCAATCAATAAGGCATAAGCGCCGAAGAAGACCAATACCACCATTTCAGAAGAATCAGAGAATGCACCCAGTAACAATAAAGCCAAACCTGACCATAAAAAACTGTGGATCAGCATTTTACGACGCCCCAACACATCAATCAGCTTGGTTCCCACAATACAGCCAATGACAAATAACAGTGTGATGGCAACCGAACCATAGGCTGCCCAATCTCCTTCTAACTTCAGCGCTGCAAGCACTTTTGGAGCAAAAGCATACACAGCAAAAACAGGAATGATGGCGCATGTCCAAAATATAATGACAAACATGAGACGCTTGCCATAGCCCATACGCAACATATCGGCCAATGAGAGTTTTGAAGAAGTCGGTTCTTTAGGTAAATTCGCCAATGAAAATTGATTGCCATATACCTTTTTGATGACATCTTCCGCATCAGGACTTCTATTTTTGGTAATCAGCCAACGTGCTGACTCAACAGTACCTAGCCGAGATAAAAGTAAAATCACACCAATGACAACTGAGCTAGAAAGTGCCCAACGCCAGCCTTCATTGCCCATGACACGAACAATAATATCGCCAAAAATATAAGCCATTGCTGCACCTGCAAACCATAGAATGGTAAAGCTGGCTAAGCGTGAACCTCGGTATTTTTTGGGAACAAACTCTACAAACAGACTGGTTGCAGCAGAATAATCAATCGCAATCGCGATCCCGATTAAAAACCGCAACATAAAAATCATGATGGGTGAGTCTGTCCAAAATTGTAAAACTGAACAAATCAAAAAAATAATAGGTGCCACAAATATAACTTTTCGGCGACCAAATTTATCGGTGAGCCAACCACTAAATAACCCACCAGCAAAAATTCCAAGGAGTGCCGAAGTTGCAATCATCCCTTGCCAAAAGTTAGTAAGTTGTAGATTGGCTGTCATCTGTACCAACGCAATACCAATGATACTGAGTATATAGCCATCCATTAATGAAGCGCCGCCAACAGAGACTGTAAGTCTCTGATGAAATCCATTTAACGGGACATCTTCAACTGAAATGTTAGAATTATTCATTGTTACTTCCTTAATTAAAAGTAAGCCGAACCCACTAAACAATTGAAATAAAAATATTTCAAAGTTTATATTTTATCCCTGAGATTAGGGAATTCAGCTTTTTTCCATTTAAAAACGAGTTGTTATAATATTTCTCTGATCTATGACCTCATTTAAATCAAGAGTCGTTACTTCTGGCGTGTGGCAAACCAACATAAAATTGAACCTAAACACACCATGCCAGCTCCTTGCCAGAAAGAGAGTGAAAGCGGCGTTTGTAAAACGATTGCCGCAAGTGCAGCTGAAAACACAGGAATAAAATAAGAAGCACCAGCCAAAAGTGTGACATTGCCATGCAAAATACCAATATTCCAAGCTGCATAACCAAAACCCATTGCCCCCGCAGCAAGTACAAGATAAATCAGCGCATGTAAATCAAAGTGCATCGGTACTGCACCCATAGCGAGATATTTAATCCATAACACCGCAGCCGTAAGCATAAAAAAGAGTGTGACTCCATTTTTGCCATTGGCAATTCTTGCTGTAACGGTGCAATAGGCAGCCCAAATCAAAGCACCTATAAATGCCAGTCCATAGCTCAAGGGATTATCTTGAATATTTCGCCCGATACTGACCAAATCAAGTCCCTGCTCTCCACCTAAAACCCAACAGATGCCTAAAATTGCGATGATAAAACCGGGTATAACCAGTAAATTTGACTTTTGATGATTGAATAAAATGGCACAAACCATGGTCAAGGCTGGCCATAAATAATTAACCATTCCGACCTCGATTGCCTGTTGACTGGTATTTGCATAGCCAATCGACAGTGCCAAACACAATTCATAAGATACAAACAGTAGGCTTCCCCACATTAGGTAAGCTCGTGGAAATTCTCGTAGTTTGGGAAATCCAATACTCAAGAACAAGAACACTGAAGCAACGCTATATATCATTGCTGCACCTCCTGTTGCTCCCAGACTCTCACTGACGCTACGAATCAGCCCAACAATTGCACTCCATAGCAAGACTGCAATGAGTCCTATGAATGTTGCATTTCTTCTATTTACAATCATCTTCATCACTTATTTAGCTTGTGACACTCGGTCTTTTTTTTGACCAAAGTGCCATTTTAACTGCTCAACAATCACTTAAAAGTTGTATACCAACATCACATTCAGCAGCTTATTCGATTTACCATCGTCGCCTTTTGCCAAAGAGCTGACTGTTCCACCAACAAACGGATCATTCTTACTGATCAAATATTCGGTGTATAGCGTTGCATTCTTGTACTCCCACGCCAGCCCAACAATATTACGTTGTGAGTTTTCAAATTCTTTGTGCTTTTTATCAAACCCGCTGAGTACCCAATATGGTATTAAATTCAAAGCGCCACGCACATGATCGAAGCGATAACTGCTGTCAATTGTGTAGAAATAACCTTGATTGGCAATATCATATTCACTATCAAAAGAACCAAAACCAGAGCTGTCGGGTCTGAGATGATCTTTGTTGTTGATCGATTGTTTTCCACCCGTCATGACAATATTTAGATTTTTATAACCAATTCGATTAAACAGTGCCCATGTATTTCTTGAGCCATTTTCTGAGGTTTTACGGTTCTCAATCTGTGAATACCAATAACTTGCACCTGCCGAAAGCTTAAGATCATCATGATTAAAAAAGGGGCTTAAAAATTTTAAGTCTTGATCTACACGTGCCATCCACATGTTCTTTTCTTGCAAGTTGGTTTTTAAAGGGTCAGAGGATGTCACCATATTTGCAGTGTAACGAGCTGAGTCTCGACTCTCACCATGATAATTGCCTCCATCTGTAGCAAAGTAAGCCAAATCCACTTTGGTTGCTGACGGCATTTCAAAATGATAATTCACACCTAAATTATGTATATCTTGCAGACCCAGCGTATTGTTGATACTGGCATAGAAACTGCTGTCCCAAAAACGACTTGGACCAAATGGTATAGGCTGTAAACCTACAGTAAGATGGTCAGTTGAATTGAAACGATAGCCTGCATAGCCATAAATTAGCGCTGAAAAATCACATAAAGTGTCATATTGATAGCAACGATACTCGGCTTTTCCAAACCAATCAGGAGCGTCATATGCCAGTCTAAGAATTGCAGCATCAAGTTTTATCTTCTGATCTGCAGCAACTTCTCCATAATCTTTGTCTTGATAATTGACGCGTAATGTACCAGATAGCGTTAATGCACCTGTTTCACTTTCTGCTGAGCCAAACGTAATCCCTGCCATAACGGGAAAAGACATCCCCAAGGTCAGTAATCCCAAGCCTATTGTGCTTGCTCTTGTATTTGTTGTTTTAAGCATTTTTAATTCCTTTCTTTCCATGATTTATTGCAACAGCATAGTTTTAAAATTCTTGAACACATCTGATGCAAATGTTGATACTTTTGTCTGGTCCACAGATCAAAGATGAGGAACGATTAAAGGTTGTAGTACTCATCGTTCCTCGTTGGTCATCCAATTAAGATTCTGAAACATCAATCCAGATTGTTTTCAGTTCTGTGTATTGGTCATGTGCCCAAATGGATTTGTCACGTCCACCAAAGCCAGACGCCTTATAGCCCCCAAACGGTGTGGTGATATCCCCTTCACCAAAACAATTGACTGTGACTACACCAGCTTGAATCGCTCGCGCCAATTTGATGGCATGACGTAAATTACTGGTATAAACCGAGCCAGCAAGCCCATAGATTGTGTTATTTGCCAAAGCAATCGCTTCTTCAATGGTGTTGAAAGTGGTCACGGCAAGCACAGGTCCAAACACTTCTTCTTGAAATAAAGTATCCGTGGCTTTCACACCGTCTACCACGGTCGGTTCAACGAAAATTCCTTTTTCAGTCTGACCACCATGTAGAATCTTGAGTTTCTCTTCTTTAGCTTGCTCGATATAGGATTTAACTTTTTCAAAATGGGACTGGCTGATCAATGCACCCAATTTATGTTCTGGATCAAGCGGATCGCCCATTTTCCAATCCGTTAGATGGACGCCAATCAAAGCTAATAATTCATCTTTGACATCGTGATGTACAATCAGGCGTGACGAGGCTGAACAGTTCTCTCCCATATTCCAGAAAGCCCCATTAACAATATGTTGAGCAACCTGATCTAAATCTTCAACATCGTTCATCACCACAGCAGGATTTTTACCGCCGCACTCGAGTACGACACGTTTTAAATTTGATTCAGATGCATATTGGAGAAATAAGCGACCTGTTTCAGTAGAACCCGTGAAGCTGACCATGCTGACATCCATATGCCTGCCTATAGGTTCACCAACTTCGCGTCCCCCACCCGGCAGCACGTTGAACACGCCTGCAGGAAGACCTGCTTCAACAGACAATTCAGCAACACGTAATGCCGTTAATGTTGTTTCTTTTGCAGGTTTCACCACCACAGAACAGCCTGCCGCTAAAGCAGGACCAATTTTCCAAGCCAACATTAACAGTGGAAAATTCCATGGTAAAACCAAACCCACGACACCAATTGCCTCACGCTCAACAATGGATAAAGTATCTGCTCCCACAGGCGCAGTGTTATCATAAATTTTATCAATCAATTCAGCATGCCAACGGATGGTATGAATCATTTCAGGAATATCAGTGAGCTGACATTCACGAATTGGTTTACCACTATCCAAACTTTCCATGACTGCAAGTTCAATGGTATGCGCTTCAAGTAAATCGGCAAATTTGAAGAGAATATGTTTGCGCTGATTTGGTGAAAGCTTACTCCAACGTCCATCTTCAAATGCTGCTTTGGCATGCTCAACAGCAATATTGACGTCCTGTTCATTACAAGCAGTAATTTCAGCGAGCACTTCACCTGTGGCAGGATTGGTGGTTCTAAAGGTTTTACCTGAAACTGAAGCTTGAAATTTGTGATTGATAAAAGCCATTGTTGGCAATTTTAATTTTTGTGCAATATCACGATATTCTGCTGCACTTAACAACCCAGCCATTACGCACCTCCTGTAATCGCGGCAACATCACGTTTAAGTTCTGCGACAATAGTTTGGAAGGTCTGCTTTTTCTCAGCGTCCATATCTTGCAATGGCGCACGCACACTTCCTGTACGTAAGCCATTCAATTCACAACCGTATTTAATACATTGAATAAAATGACCTGTTTCTAGGAAATCCATCAACGGCATCATGGCTGCCATAATTCGGCGACCTTTATCAAAGTCTTTTTCAATGACACATGCTTCATATAAGGCAATATGTTCACGTGGAATAAAATTTGAACCTGCACAAGTCCAACTGCGTGCTCCCCATGCAAAGAACTCAAGTGCTTGGTCATCCCAACCACATGAAATTTCCAACTCTGGATAGTGACGTGCCAACATATGCAGTTGATTCATCTCACCGGAACTCTCTTTCAGTCCGACAAAATTTTTAGATTCAGCAAAAACTGTGTCAAAAAATTCTTTTCCCATACTCACACCCATACGTGCTGGGTAGTTATAAAACATCACGGGTAAGTCTGCTGCTTGATCGATGCTTAAAGCATGAACAGCGACTTCTTTTTCAGTTGGTAATGCATAAGGTGGGATCGTCACCAAAATACTGTCAGCTTGAATTTGCTTGGCAACTTTTGCAAACTCTATTGAATCTTCGGTACGAATAGCCCCTGTTCCCACCATCAATGGAACGCGTGAACCAATCACTTCTTTGGCATACTTTGCCAAGTCATAACGTTCTTGCGCAGTATGGGCGTAATATTCACCTGTGGTTGCAGCAACAATGACCCCATGTACTTTTGCCTCGATTAAATATTCTAAAACATCTGCAAAAGCTGCTTTGTCTATTGCGCCATCTGCTGTCAATGGGGTAATTACAGGTGTGTAAATGCCGTCAAAATTCATGTTCTTTTCTCCATTTGAGGTGTTATATGCTTGCCAGTGCTCAGTTCCAAATCATGGCAAGGTTTTCTGAACTAATTTAAGGTTGTGGATTGTTCCAAACTCATTCCACGTGTTTCAGGTGCAAACGCCAGAGAGACAATCAGTCCCAACAGCGTGACACCCGCTGCCACATACATTGTGTTTCCAATGCCAATTGAATCCAGCGACATTGGCACTAACCATGTTCCTATTGCTGCCCCAATCCGAGAGAAAGCAGCGCCAATTCCCACGCCAATGGGACGTATTTGTGTAGGAAAAAGTTCATTTGGATAAACAAATTGCAAGACTTGTGCACCGCCTATAAACAGTGCATAAAGTCCGAATAAAACCAAAATAAGAATGGGTGAAGCTTCTGAGAAAAAGCCCAAACCCAGTAAAGCCAACCCAGACCACAGGAAACTTTGAATAACCATACTGCGACGCCCCATATGATTGATTAGGCGAGTCGCAAGCACACAACCCACGACAAACAATAAGGTGATCGCTACTGATCCATAAGCCGCCCAGTCACCTTTTAAATGCAAGGCATCCAGAACTTTTGGAGCAAAGGCATACACTGCAAAGACAGGAATGACTGAACATGCCCAGAACATAGAAACAAAAAACACCCGTGTTCCATAACCAGAAGTTAAGAAGCTACTAAAGGAGATTTTCTTTTCTAAAATTTGTGATTGCAGATTATTCAGTGAAAAAGTAGGTCCATAGACTTTTTTAATAATTGCATCTGCTTCAGCAGTACGACCTTTGCTCAATAACCAACGCGGAGACTCAGGTGTACCTAAACGCAGAATGATCAGTAAGATACCAATCACGGCTGGACTCGCCAGTACCAAACGCCAAGCATCTTCAAAGTGACTATTTAAAATCAAGTTTCCAACGATATAAGCCAGTGCAGCACCCACAAACCATAAAATGGTCAAAACGGCCAGACGAGGTCCTCGCGACTGTTGTGGCAAAAACTCAGCAAGTAATGACCCTGCAATGGTGTATTCAAATCCTACACCGATACCAATCACGAAACGGCAGAGGAACAACATCATTGCTGACTCGACCCAATATTGTGTTAGAGAACACAAGGTAAATAAGATCGGTGCAACAAAATAAAGTTTTTGTCGTCCAATTAAACCGCCAAGCCAACCACCGAGGAAACTACCAAAAAAGATTCCGATCAAAGCCGAGGCTGCAATCATTCCCTGCCAAAAGCTTGTCAATTGTAATGCTGAAGATAGTTGTACCATTGCCACACCGACAATACTCAGTACATAACCATCTAAGAGCCATCCACCACCAGTACGGATGGTTAACAGTTGATGAAACCTATTTAAAGGTACATCTTCAATAGAAACATTATTTGTTGTCATCTCTGTCTCCGATCCCTCCAATATTGAAAGGGTGTGCTTCCTACACATTTCCTAAAATAAGGCTGAACAAAGCCTGCAAAATCGAATCAACAATTTCGCTGCGATGAAATGCTTCTGTATTTAGGAGGACTGAATTAATTTAAATCGTTTAAATTCAAAAGTTAAAAATAAGCTTTCATGATGTTGACATATTAACTCTCCAATCCAGCTTTCATTTGCCCCCACCATAGGGTTGCATTTACACCTATGGATAAAAAGGGTTCTGGTGGAACTTTATTCGGTCCAGACGTTGCCAGTAAAAAGTCAATTAATTCACTCCGTTCACCTGCAAGCCAATCTGCCAACAATGTTCCTGTCACAGTACCACGTGTAATGCCGAGTCCATTGCAACATAGTGCACCAAAGACATTTGGAGCTAACTGTCCAAAAAAGCCTTTATGATTTTGTGAAAGCGCCAGTGAACCACTCCATGTATATTCAAAATCCACCGCAGGTAACATGGGGAATCTGTTCTTAAAAGACTGTTCATGGCGTTGTAGAAAACGTTTTAAGCAATGTGGCTTAGGTTGACCGTTGGGATTAAAACTAAAACTGTTTCGCATCAAAATACGATGGTCATGAGTACGGCGTACAGTACTCCCAAAAGGATCAGAAGGAATCACGCCCCAGAAATCTTTACCACCCAGTTGTGCTTGTTCAGTTTCTGTCAAAGGTCGTGTCATGCTGGCATAGAGAAAAACCGGCAACATGGTGCGTTGAATCTGTGAAAAACCAAATCGTTGCCCAAAAGCATTATTGGCAAGGATCAGTTTATCAACGATGATTAGTCCACTTTCATGTTTTAGAACAACTTTATCCCCATATTCAACTTCAGTAATTGCTGTATTCTCATACAGTGTGACATTGGGAGGCAGACTGTCCGCCAAACCTTTTACCAATGCCGATGGCTGTAATAAAATCGTTCCTGGGGTAAACAATGCCTTTTTATAAAATGAGGTTCCAATGTGATTCGGCAAATCCTGTTCACTGATCACTTGATAATCTTGCCCGAGCTTATCTAAACCACGCTGGTATGCCTCGAGTACTGCAATCCCCCGATTTTCAACTGCACCTTGATATTTACCACTACTGCGCATATGACAATCAATACCGTACGCTTTTACCTGTGTTTGAAGTAGTGATTGACCCAGTACATTGAGCTTTAAGGTTGTTTTGGCAATTTCGATATCACCAATATAATCTTCTGCGCCAATATCGTGAGGCAGATCTATCGCAAAGCCTGCATTGCGTCCTGCTGTACCATATCCGACTTCCTGTGCTTCAATTAAAATCACTTCATCATGAGGAAAATGTTCAGCCAAACGTCTTGCTGCTGCCAGTCCAGTATATCCCGCACCAACCACAGCCCATCTCGCAGTACTTTTGCCTGTATGGCGTGCTTTAACTTGCCTTTGATGGCTCAAATGATACCAAGCGCATTGTTGATCATCTGCGGGTAAGGCGGTGACTTTTGTCATCTTTATCAAACTCCATTGATATATTCACTTCATATTCCACTGTGAAGTGAGCAGATATGTTTAAATCTTTCGTTGATCAATATGAAACGGGTACTTCTATGCCCACAGGCACAACATATTCAGTCATTCGACGGCGAGACAAATCCATATGCAATCTAATGATCTCACCTGCTTCACCTGCATTGTGAGCTTCAATTGCTTCAATGATTTGCTCATGTTGTAAAACCGCCGTATTCAAATCTTCTTGCATATCCTCTGTAGTTGGTGAGCGATAAAAGATTTTGCCTAAACGAGCATGATCAATCAGTAAACGTTCCAAACTTGGTAATAAATATGGGTTATTTGCAATCCTGCCAATTTCCAAATGAAATTGATTGTTATAGTAAACTCGCCCTTCTATATCGCCTTGATCAATCGCTTCTCGAAAGCACTGCTGAATCTGTTTCAGTTGCTGGATTTCAATTTGTGTCGCATTGATGGCTGCTAATTGCGTGGTCGAAATATAAATTAAGGGCGCAGCCAAGAAAAAGTTTCGAAGCGACTGATGGCTCATTGAAGACACACGTGTTGCACGATTTGCCTCAAGTTCTAAGTATCCCTCAGCAGCCATTTGTCTTAAAAGTTCTCTGACGGGCGAACGAGACAGACCAAACTCTTCACTTAGCGCCACTTCATCGACAACAGCACCCGGCGCTAATTCCATGCTAATAATTCGGCGTTTTAGTGTTTCGGCTAAACGTATTTTCTTGTCCATAACAAACCTCTGCGTCCCTGAACTTGATGTCAGTCTTAAACCATTCAAGTTGTGTCGACACTTTGTATAATCTCCACTTTTTCAAATCATACAATGTGTCGACAATGCAAAAGATAATAAAAAGGACAGAAAATATAAGAAATTTACTCGACTCATATATTTTTTATGTAAAAATGGGATAAATTAAACAACACTTAAAATTATCCATAAATATCAATAAATTATAATAAATTTTATATAAGGTCTTGTTGAAATATAAAACTCAGAAAAATCATACATAATCATTTCAAACAAGATTGGTTCCATTGAGGATTCAATAACTTCCATGAATCCGCCTCAAAAGCATTATTCAAGATAAATCAGTATTCATGGAAGTGAAAAGATTTTAGTTTGAATCCGTTCCCTCCCTACAATCATCATTTGAGTGACGAAACAACTTGCTTTTATTGCGTCATCATCATCGTTCATTTTTTAATTTTGAAGACACCATATAAAGACATCATCGTTAAATTACAATTTAGTCATATTTAAGAAATTCTAAAATTGGCAATAAAAATGTCATCAACACTAAATAGACTCAAATCGAACAAAAAAAAGCCACTATTATTATTCAAAGGGTATTTGATCTATGTTCTTTCTAAAAATGACCAAGAGGAAAAAACTTCTCGCATTCAGCTTGTTAGCAATCCTCGGCGGTACAACCATTACAGCTTGCTCGGACAATGACAAAGATAATCCGCAAGTGGTTACACCAGTAAAACCAACGACGAAGAATGTCATTTTTTTCTTGGGTGATGGGATGGGCATAACCACCTTAACCGCTGCACGCATCTATTCAGTGGGAGAAGATGGCGATTTAACCATTGATCGCTTACCAGAATCCGCTTTTGTACGGACCTTTTCTGAAGATGGTCAAGTTACAGATAGTGCACCATCTATGGCTGCCTATATGACAGGCGTAAAAATGAAAAATGAAGTCATTTCAATGCAGACAGGTACTGTTGCGACACCACCCAATAGCAATGGAACAAGTAACTGCGACAGTGCTGCCGACAATAAAGATAAAAAACCAGCAGAAACCCTACTTGAACTTGCCAAGTCAAAAGGAATGGGAACAGGCATTGTTACCACAACACGTGTTACTCATGCTACGCCTGCAACCACCTATGCTCATGTTTGTCACCGTGATGCAGAAAACGATATTGCAGCACAGCTGGTTCCAGGGGGCAAAGGCACAGGTTATGCAGCATATAACACTAAGCTCAAAGATGGTGTTGATGTCATTCTCGGTGGTGGTTTAAGACAATTTAAACCTACCTCTGCGGGTGGAAAACGTGCCGATGGTCGTGATCTTATTCAGGAAATGCAAAAGCAAGGTTATAACTTTGTTGCAAATGGAACTGATTTTGCAAAAGTCGATCCAAGCAAAACTCAAAAACTTTTAGGCTTATTTAATTCTAGTCATCTCAATTATGACCTTGATCGATTGAATAAAAAAATTGATGAACCAAGTCTTGCCGACCTTACCAGCAAAGCGATTGATGTACTACAAGCCAAAAATAAAAGCTTTTTCTTGATGGTAGAGGGTGGACGTATTGACCATGCACTCCATGACACCAATGCAAAACGAGGGCTTCAAGACACTGTGGCATTTGACAATGCAATTAAAACTGCAATTGAAAAAATGAAAAAAACAGACCCTGAACTCAAGAATACATTGATCGTCGTCACTGCTGACCATGACCATACAATGGTTCTGAATGGCTATGCAAAGCGTACAGGGAAATATGTTAAAGGTGGAGAAACCAGTGTTCTTGGACTGGTTAAAAACTATAACGGTGAAGGTGTAGCAAAAGATATTAACGGAAATCCGTATGCCATTATCGGATTTGGTACAGGTAAAAAACGCCTTGATTTTGATCGTAAAGAACCACGTGGTGCGCTCGTCGACAACGATATTTGTAATCCAGTCAAAGGACCTGTTGGAAATTATAAAGACAGTCTCGGTACAGACATCAGTACTGTTGGTTGGTGTACAGGGGTTGCCTCAGATGACTTTCAACAAGAAGCCGTCGTTCAAACAGGTTTTGCTGATGACGAAACACATGGAGGAACAGATGTATTTTTAGGTGCAATAGGAGCTGGATCTGAAAACTTTTACGGCAGCCTTGAAAATACTGAAGTGTTTCAACGTATTCGAAAAGCCATTGGTCTATAAACAAGGAATATAACCATGTCAAAAAATATAAAACGAGACAAAATCAACCTTGGGGCGTCCATCATTGCTGCCACATTATTACTGAGTAGTATGTCTGTTCAAGCAGCGGGTGAAGCCAAAAATGTGATTTTCTTTCTAGGTGATGGTATGGGACCAACCGTGGTCACTGCCAGTCGAATATATGCTTATGGTGAATCAGGTAAACTCACCATGGATACATTTAGCCGTGCTGTGCGTATCAAAACCTTTTCTGAAGATGGACAAACGACGGATAGCGCACCTTCAATGGCAGCCTACATGACAGGACAGAAAACCCGTAATGAAGTGATTGGGATGAGTCCTGGTACAGTAGCCGTTGAACCAGCAGCAGGTAAAGCACCTGATGGGACAAGCGTTCGGAATGCTGTAAATCGTTGTCCAGAACCTGGTTCAAGCACTGCGGCAGGTACAGCTGCAATGACAATTCTTGAATTGGCAAAAGCCAAAGGCAAAAAAGTTGGGGCAATCACCACAACTGAACTGACCCATGCAACCCCTGCTGCAACTTTTGCACATGTATGTAATCGAAATGCCCAATTTGAAATTGCCCGTCAAATTATTCCTGGTGGGGCTGGCTACAACAGCAAACTACTTGATGGTGTGGATGTATTGATGGGCGGTGGTCGTAATCACTTTACCCCATACAGCCCTAGCAATAGCAGAGGGCGTATTGATGGACGTAATTTATTAAGTGAACTGTCGGCAAAAGGTTATACCGTTGCTGCAAACAAAGCCGAAATGCAATCTGCGCCACTCAACAAAAAATATATTGGTCTTTATACGGCAACCTCTCACCTTGCCTATGATCTGGATCGCTTGAATGGTAAGGCACCAGATCAACCTAGTCTTGCAGAAATGACCGTAAAATCACTTGAGATGCTACAGGCACAAAGTGGCGACAAGGGTTATTTTTTGATGGTCGAAGGCGGTCGTATTGACCATGCCCTGCATGGCACTAATGCCAAACGTTCACTACAAGACACTATCGCCTTTGATAATGCGATCAAAGCCGCTTTAGACAAAGTGAAACAAACTGATCCTGATCTCAAAAACACCTTAATCGTGGTCACAGCAGACCATGACCATACCCTAACCTTTAATGGCTACAACGCCCGTACAGGAAAAACTACAACGACTAATCCGGGGATTTTAGGCTTAAGCTATTTGTATGCTGTTGCCAACACTGCTGCTGCACCAAATCGCATTTTGGCTGATGGAAAACCACATGCTCCTGCCCTTGATGTAAATGGCAATAATGGATCAGTACTGGTATTTGGTAATGGTGGTGGTCCTCGTCCGACTTCTCGTGTCAACATTTCTGAACAAGATGCTGCTTCTGATGATTATCTACAAGAAGTTGGGATTCGCATGGGTGCACCTGGTTCTGAAACCCATGGTGGTGGTGATGTCATGCTATATGCAGAGGGCGCAGGTTCATCGATATTTAAAGGAACACGTGATAACACTTGGGTCTTTAGCAAATTAAAAGAAGCTTTTGGGTTCTAAATTTTGATCTATTTAAAACCTCAGCGAGGTGTATCTAGCTGAGGTTTTCTTGCTTATACAGGGTTATTTATGCGTTTTATTATCACTGTTTTATTTATCTTCTTCATCCATACTGTTCAAGCCGCACCAGTGCTTAAAGCGACCATTAGCCGAGAGTCTCAAGTGATTGGCAATGATGGTGTTACCCACACTTCAGTATTTCAAGAACACATGTATCGTGATCAAAATAATGTTTGGCTTGAGCGAGTGCTTCCAAAACATCATCAACATTCAACCGATGCTAAAAATAAACCCAACCATAAACACCTAGATTTATCTGAAACGGCACAACATTATTTTCTCGACAATAAAAAATCAACACGACTCAATTTGGTTTTGCCTGAGGATAAAACTGTCATTCATTTACAAACTGTAGATATTGAAATGCTGGGTTTGACTAACTGCTGGACTTGTGTCTTTTCCATTTTTGATTCTCGATCAGTGAAAAAAATGAAAATCACTCAGCAAGGTAATGGCTATACGTGGTATGAGAGCCAAAATGCAAAAAATAAGATTAAAGTAAAATGGGACAATAAAAATAATTTAGCGCTGATCATCGATATTCGCAGCTTAAATGGGCAAAGTTACAGCTTGACCAAAACCCACATCCAACAAGTGAATATTACGCCACCATGGACTCAATATGGAAAATTCATCTCGAAGGAATATGCAGATTTTGGGGATTGAACTATAGCTGATTAAAGTATAAAAAGCTTAATCTAACTGGAACATATTTTTATTTGGCTGATGTTCAATATTTCCTAAGCCCTCTTCCAAATTAACAACTTTCTAATAAAAGATTGGACATCAACCGAATTTTTTTAATAAAAATTTTAGTTTGATTTTATGAAAAATCCAACCGACCTAAATAAATAGATCAGCATAGTTCACTCATTCATGAGTAATTCATAAATTTAATTATCGTGAATTCGATGCAATTAAACCCTCAACTCATTGAAAGATAATAAATCTATGTGGATTTTTGCTGGATTTTCATCCGATTTTGGATGAGGAGCGAAGTTCCGTAAGCGCAACCATCAATATAGTTTCATTGCTCTGATCAATAAAATGAAGGCGATCAATAGATTGTTTGATGATCTAAAGCTTGCACTGCCACGCTTTAGTGCTAAAGTTTAAATTCTTTTGCGTGGGCGATGCCTCACTTTTCAGAGATGAAAAGTGACAAAAATCTTTCGTTGAGCGAGGGGTACATCCTCATACCCCCGCTCAACATGGCAACATCCATGTCGCCTCACGATAGCAAGACCATCAATGATTCAAAAAGTACAAAATAAATGAATCATCCAAATCAATTGTATGAATAATCAGGCGGTT
>NZ_AMFQ01000038.1:0-26440 GCF_000335555.1 Acinetobacter sp. WC-743
TCGATACGACAAGTTAAAACGGAACTATGAAAGTTCTGTTGCATTAGCTTGTATATTTTTATGGCTCCCCTTGTAGGTTAAATTATGAACCCTAAATGTCAACAGACCCTAAGCACGAGATATAAAAATATCTTGAATACTCCCTTTGTTTTGGCTATTCCTATTAAATTCCTATATCTAAAATTGAGATAAAAAATCCTAAAAAATTTATATATAATGAATAAGCATAAAATTTAAACAACGTTATGAAAAAATTCAACAAAAGCGATTGTTTTACCTCATAAATTAATAAAAAAATTGATATTTAATCTGATGCAGCATGATACATTGTTAAAAAACAACCACTATGTATAACATTGATTTATTGATATGATTAATCAATCTTTAGGGGCAGTTTTAAACAATTAAAATTCCTTTAAAACTTCACTCTAATTCCCAAATGTAAAGATCATAGATAGCGCAATACGACATGTACGTCAGCGCATTATTTATTTTCAAAGATGTTAAAAATTCGATTTAAACCATCGAGAATGCAAGGGACTCAATTCGATTGCATTTCCTACTTAGGACTGATTCATGAAAAAGCTGTTTGGCGTTTTACTCAGCGCATCTGTGCTTACCCTTTCTGCTTGTGGAAAACAAGAAGCTCCAAAAAATGACACTGCTCAAGCAGATGCAGGAAAAGAACAAGTCGTAACTATGGCTTCAACGGGTTCGGATGCAGATATTTGGCGTTATATCGCAACACTTCCTGAAACCAAACAAGCAGGAATTAAGCTTGAAGTTAAAAATTTCACTGACTATGTTGCAATGAACACTGCTGTTGCCAACAAAGAAGTCGATATTAATGCTTTTCAATCGTACGCTTACCTTGTGGCTTTCAATGATTCTAACAAAGAAAAAATTGCACCGATCTCTACAACTTATTTAGAGCCAATGGGGATCTACTCTAGCAAAGTTAAAAAAGTTGAAGCGTTCGCAAATGGTGCAACGATTGCGATTCCTAACGATGGTGCAAACGAATCACGTGCTTTATTGTTGCTTCAATCTGCTGGGTTAATCAAATTAAAAGATGGCTTTGATCTTGTTAAAGGTACACCTGCTGACATCACAGAAAATACTAAAAAAATCGTGATCAAACCAATTCAAATGGCAACTGCGGTTCGTGCTAAAGATGAAGTTGATGCGATTGTTTTAGGCAACACGCTCGCAATGGAAGGTGGTTTAAATGTACTTAAAGATTCAATTTACTATGAACCAGTAGACCAAACCACCAAAATGAATGTCAATGTATTAGCGGTAGCTGATGCGCGTAAAGACGATCCTATCTTGAAAAAAGTGGGTGAGTTATATCATGTTGCAGCTGTTGGTAAATATGTTCAAGAACACTTTGGTGGTACTAAAGTGGATGTGAATAAACCAGTAAGCTACCTTACAGAAGCAAAATAGTCTTATAATGGCTTATAAACAAAACAGGCAAAGCGACTTTGCCTGTTTTTTCTTTTTAGTATAGTTTTTGACGATATGATTGAATTTAAAAACATTTCAAAACACTATGAGTTAAAAGGTCAGACCATACGTGCGCTGGATCAGATTAATCTGAAAATTCCTGCGGGCAGTATTTTTGGCATTATTGGCTATAGTGGCGCTGGTAAAAGTACCTTAATCCGCTTGATTAACCTGCTTGAGCGCCCCAATGAAGGTCAGGTCATTATCAATCAAAAAGACTTTACAGCACTTGATGCACGTACATTACGTCAAGAACGTGCAAACATCGGGATGATCTTTCAGCATTTTAATTTACTACAAACCAAAACAGTGGCAGACAACATTGAAATGCCTCTGAAATTATTGGGCGTAAACAAGTCTGAACGTGAAAAACGCCTAAATGAGTTGCTTGAGTTTATTGACTTAAAGCATAAAAAAGATGCGTATCCCGATGAGCTTTCAGGTGGTCAAAAACAACGTGTCGGTATTGCTCGTGCCTTGGCAAATCATCCAAAAATTTTGCTTTGTGATGAGGCAACTTCTGCACTCGATCCACAAACCACAAAATCTGTGCTTGCTTTGCTTAAAAAAATTAATCAGGAACAAGGGATTACTGTGGTGATGGTTACCCACGAAATGGATGTCATCGAATCTGTATGTGACTATGTGGCTGTCATGGAACAAGGGAAAGTCATCGAAACGGGTTCAACTCTTGAAATCTTTAGCCAACCACAACATCCTACGACAAAAAACTTCATACAGACTGTTTTACAGCAACAATTGCCTGTAAATATTTTAAATAATTTAGAAAATCAAAATCATAAAAGTATTTACAGCCTACAATTCCTTGGCACGTCTGCTCAGGAAACTGTCGTTCAAGCTGCAATTAAACAATTTGATGTCAGTTTGAATATATTGTTTGCCAATATGACTGAAATTAATGGTTCAGTGATCGGTCAAATGTTTATTCAGCTTCTCGGTGATGCAGAAAATATTCGTCAGACGATCGAATTTTTTGAAAGAAATGGTGTAAAAGTTGAACAGTCAGGAGTGCGAGTATGAGAGAGCTCATTGTACAGTGGCTAACAACTTTGACCGCTCCCTTTTGGAAAAGTTCACTCAGCATTGACCAATTTGTTACAGCAATGCAAGAAACTCTACAAATGGTTTTCTTTGCGATGTTGTTCGGTACAATCTGGGGCTTTATTCAAGCCATTATCTTATTGGTTACTCGCCCAAATGGTATTCTGCCGAATCGTACCGTTTATCAAATTCTGAACCCGATTGTAAATGCTTTACGCTCACTACCCTTCATTATCCTGCTTATTGCTGTATTCCCACTGACAAAAGCACTGGTGGGTACTACCATCGGAACATGGGCAGCAATCGTTCCGTTAACGATTTATGTTGGTCCATATATTGGACGCTTAGTGGAAACGTCGCTACTCGAAGTAAATGAAGGAATTATTGAATCAGCTCAAGCAATGGGTGCATCTCCTTGGCAGATTATTTTTAAATTTATCATTCCAGAATCACGCAGTTCTCTGATCCTGAGTCTAACCACAGCGACGATCAGTTTGATTGGTGCAACTGCTATGGCAGGGGCCGTTGGTGCTGGCGGTATTGGTGATTTAGCTATTTCTTATGGTTATCAACGCTTTGACCAAAGTGTGGTCTATCTCACTGTTATTGTATTGTTGGTTCTAGTCCAAATTGTTCAAAGCTTAGGAAATTGGTTATCTAAACTGAGATAATCGTGATTCTGAAATCATACCCTCTACCTTGAGGGTATTTTTTTGATTGCACTCAGTATAATTTGAATTGAACCCTATAAAAGTTAGTCCTTACTCGCTAGTCTCTTGATCAAACACTCATAACTAAGTAAGTTATGGAAAATTTAAGGCGTCTTTAAAATGAATAAACTTAACCAAATATTTAATCGAACACTTATATCAACACTTTTTCTTTTTACGATGGGAAGTTTTGCACATGGTTCCGAAGATTACACCACAACAGTAAAAGTAAATGGAATAGAACTCAATCAAGCAATTAGTGCAGTACAAGTTGACAAATTATTAGGGAAAAATAGTCAAAAGATCACCAAAGAGTACGCAGAATGTACAGGAAACTATGAATATTCAACCTCTACACCATCTGGAAAAAATTTGAAATTTGAAATATTTGCTGAAGACAACCCACAAATTAAATCTGACAGTTTTTATAAAAATAAACAAAACTTTCAACAACTGGGAACAACCAAAGGGCGTGTTTGGTTATCTTGGTCAAATAGTCAGAACATCAATGACAGTATTTTCGTGAATAACCAAGCCATCACCCATCAATACACACTCAATCAATTTAAAAAAGATTTTCCAAACAGCGCAAAGAACGGCACAGATGTTCTGATTTTAACCAGTGCTGAAGCGAAACAATATTTAAAAAAATCCACCGAATTTGAAATAGGTTATACCGCCTATGTCCATTTTGATTTCAAAAACGGTAAGCTAAATAAACTTGAAATCAACCAAGGAATGGCTTGTTAAGTTGACTTAGCATAGCTGATCATTGATTGGCTATGCTTGACAATTGAAATCCTTCAGATCAACCAACAGCCTACTTTCTCATTCTCACTCCCTGCTTTAATGCATGCTTAGCGAGATGATTTAGTGACTTTCCAACTTGTCTATTGAGTGAATTTGATATTAAATTTAAGTCAGCGTATACAGGGAATACAATGATGCAATTTAAAATTCACGTCATCGATGTTAAAAACCAATTACAAAACTATATTTGGCTTATCGAACACCAACAAAGCCATAATGTTATTGCGATTGATCCGACTGAAGCATCATTGGTTGAGGATTATTGTAAAGAACAGCAACTTAATTTAGAGCAAATCTGGCTCACACACTGGCATAAAGATCATATTGGTGGTGTTCCAGAACTGATTGCGAATCGCAATATTCCTGTATATGGACCACGTGAAGAACTAAGTCATATCCCCTTTATAACTCACCCACTACAACATGATGATCAATTTGAATTCCATGGTGTCAAAATTGATATTATCGCGGTACCAGGACACACCTTAGGACACATTGTTTACTTCATAGATGCGCTTGATAGCGTATTTTGTGGAGATACGCTTTTTGCTATGGGTTGCGGTCGCATGTTTGAAGGAACGCCAGAACAGTTTTATCATTCGCTCAATCGCCTTGCAGCGCTCCCACCAAGAACTCAAGTATATTGCACCCATGAATATACTCTTTCAAATGCACAATTTGCTTTACACATTGAACCTGAGAATCGCGCCATTCAACAACGAGCAGAAGAAATTAAACACCTGAGACAACAAGGAAAAATTACCTTACCCAGCAGCATTGAAATCGAACTTGAAACCAATCCATTTTTACGTGTTGAAAGTGCTGAAGAATTTGCTCGAATTCGGGCGCTTAAAGATAATTTTTAACGCGTTATACTGAGCCAAACTTGCATATTCAAGCTAAGCCAACCCAAACCTATTTTTTTTACCAGCCTCTCAATGCGCAGTATTGTGACTACACGCCTATACCAGTGCTGTGCGAGATATGAAAGCATTGGCAGAATTTCTGCATCAATATAGCTACACATGTTACACAGCTTCCTATTCAGGACATGGCTTAGCGATTGATGATTTTTTAAATTACACCTCAACAGATTGGTTATAGGATAGCCATAAGGCTTATCAATTCTTAAGGCAACAAGGTTATGAGAAAATTGCTGTCATCGGTGTATCTTTAGGCGCGATATTATCCCTTGAACTCAGTGAAAAGTTCCCTGTCTCTGCATGCATTAGCATGTCTGCACCACTAGAATGAAAAGTAAATGATCTTTTTAAACACCTAGAGCAATATAACAACTACCTTAATCTGTTTCTAAATAACAAGACAACGCTCAACTCACTAGACTGAGCAAAAAAATCGATGAACCAGCTTCAAACACTTCAACAGCTCATTCAGACGACAATTAAAGACACTGCGTCGGTAATAGCACCGATTTTTTTATTATATGGAGAACTTGATGATGCACTCTATCAATCGAGTGCTCAGACAATTTATGATCATGTGAATTTTACTAAAAAAAGATTAAGAATTATTCCAATACAGGACATCTCATGACACTTGGAGTTGATCAAACACAGTTTTTTGGCGATATTTTAGAATTCTTACAACAATATCATTCAATATAAGCTGAATCCCCTCTATTTCTGTTAAATTTACTTACATTTAAAGCAACGAGAATGAGAAAATTTCTGCTTTTAAAAAACCATAACTTTGCATCAAAATATTACAAACATGTTTCAATAATAAATCTAACCATTTGTTTTATTTTAGTATTTTAACAACTATTCATATTATATTCATACTGATAGCAAAAAAATACGCATTGATACAAAAGCGTCATTTCTCAAAGTGCTCAAATATTGATATAAAAAATAAAATTCAACAAATTCCCCCTTTAAAAGTTTAAAGGTCATCCCTATTAAATTTGTAGGCAGGAATTAAGGAGATCTTCTGTGAAAAAAGTTGTTAAGGCAAAAAATTTAATTGCATTTCGTATTTGGTTAGAAAAATTAGGCTATTCAGTCAAAAACTTAGCGGATGGTAAAGGATTTACTTTCAGTTTTAAAAAAGAATATGGTTTAGTGACTTGTGATTTATCTGGTAATAATTTGGCAATGCAACTGGGTGAAGAATTTGAGGATCACTTAAAAGCTTAATTCAAGTCTCTATTATTTTTAATATTTAATGAAGTCTCTCTGAAAAAGACCAAATTGTTTTTTGATTTGGTCTTTTTTATTGCCTTAAATATAAAATTACAGGCAATAAAAAAGCATGATAAAAATCATGCTTTTTCGAATATGGTGGGGACGGAGAGACTCGAACTCTCACGCATCGCTGCGCTGGAACCTAAATCCAGTGCGTCTACCAATTTCGCCACGTCCCCGGATAAAACAACTATACGAATATAGTTTAAAATAAGTTGGCAGAGGATCAAGGATTCGAACCTTGACGAACGGTTTTGGAGACCGTCATGCTACCATTACACCAATCCTCTATTACATTTCATTTTGTTTTGATGCCACAAAATGAATTGCTTGGTGGGGACGGAGAGACTCGAACTCTCACACCTTGCGGCGCTGGAACCTAAATCCAGTGCGTCTACCAATTTCGCCACGTCCCCAATGGCTGTGTATATTATAGAGATCGTTTTGTTATGACAAGCCCTTTTTTCGAAAAAACCACTCGATTGTTTAAATAAAAAACAAAAGCTGCAAATACTGCTTTTTGTTTAAACAATTTGGCTTAATACTTGTTTTATTTGATAAATATTTGAGCAACGTTGCTCATTTTTTTTGTTCAACATACTTTTTAAAATGCACTCTAAATATTTAAAACGATCTGGCAAACACACATTCAGCTTTTGGCAATGCAAAATTGCCCAGTCTTGATAGCTTTTTGCAGACAAACGTCGCTGTGTTAACCATTCCAACCAAATAATGCCCAATGCGTAAATATCAGATTGAAACGTTTTTTGTTGTGCGTGAAATAATTCCGGTGCCATATAACGAGGCGTTGCAGTTATTATCGGCTTTAATCCATAGCGATTTTGCTCAATACTGCAAGCTTGCTCAAAGTCGATCAGATAACTGCGCTGTTGTTGAGAGCGAAAGTGCTGAAGTTTTAAATCACCATGTATAAAACCATAGTTATGCAAGTTTTCCAGCACCTCCAAGCTCGACATCAATTTACCGTAGACATCTTCTTGGGGGAATTGATCACTCACAGGTTTAAACAGAAGCTCAGTATCTTTAATCCAGATCGCTTGTTCAATTATCGCTTCATCTAACTGAAATTGTAGATACGGATCAATGATTGAAAAATCGCACAGCACCTTATGAGTTGGTGTCTCTAAAGCATTTAATTGTGTATAACAATTTAACTCGTTTAAAAAACTTTGCTCATAATCCTGATTGATATTTTTTATTTGTAGCTTTAGCCAAAAAAATTGATCGCCCTGTTTAAGCTGATAAACACGGCGACCAAATTTTTGACTTTGAATTGAATTTGATGCGACTGGAAGAATAATTTTGTTTTGGCTCATACTTCCGATAGCTGCCCAACAGCTTGAGAATGATTTATAGAATGGTTCAGCACTTCCAGACAGTGTTGAATTGTCTTACCAATACGGGCATGTGTTTCGATACTCGAGATCTTCGGCCATGTAGCCCGCTCCCCTTCTCTTTGCAATAACTTAAATAAATGAGGGCGTGGATTTTGCAACATATAACTATAATGACGCAGGCTATAATTTCCAATGATATTCACATCACCATAATAGCGTTGGTCAATCACGCCATAACCATGATCAAGCAGACGTCTCATTGAAGGTATACGCCCCATTCGACCACGAGCAAAATCCATAATCCCCATTGCCGCCATTCGTCCTTGCATCCGAACGATACGTTGTGGCCAACTCAATAGATCTTTACGATAGCGTTCTTCATCGTTCTGCATAAAGGGTACAATATGCGGATTTACTTGACTGGCAATGGTATAATTTAAATTATATAAACGAGACAGACGTTCTTGAGGAAAATCACTGCGTACACTACCATCAACCCAACGCGTATTGGCTAAATACGGCGTATGAACACCATCATAACGTTTGCTGATTAAACGGACTGGCGGAAATAAAATCGGTACTGCACAAGAAGCCAACACCGCACTCCATACCAATAAATCTGGTGAAGTATATTTATTCATAATCCGTGCATCTTCTTGAGATACATCATATGGTGCAACAGTAACGTTAATGTCTAAACCAGATTTTTCAAAAGCTTCTTCAAAAGTTACATCACCTAAGTTTTCAATCAAAAACTTTTTCAGATAACGCACATCTGCAAAACCACCATTGCCTTTAATTAATTCTTTAAAACTACGAAAATGAAAAGCCTCACTATAGAACTGATCACCTGACAAAAGATTTGGAATTTCTACTGGTTCATTGACACCCAACAGCGCAGTCATGATCGCTCCAGCACTTGAACCAGAAAGTACCTTTGGCATCAAATCTTGTTCCATAAGTGCTTTGCATACACCACTATGAAATAAACCTAATGTCGCACCACCTGAAAACATCAGTGCAGGTTGACCATAGGCTTTTTCACAGTTTTTAAAAAAATCTCGTTTACTGTTTAAACATAATGAATGGCAACTTTCAGAAGCGATAAATGCCAAACTGTTACTCACTTCATCTATATAGTCTTCAATGATTTTTTTAGTCCCAACATAGGTATGTGCGAACAACATTGGATGCCCAATATTTGCAACATCGTGACTAAATCCTTCTCTGAGGATATACATCAAGTCATGTGTACGATTTTGCTGTCGATAACGTCGCAAAAGGTTTAAACGATGTGAAATGATCTCAGCATCAAAATAAGGAGACCCATTGTCAAATTTCCATTCTTGCGCACCGGTTTCTTCATCTAGTTTTAATGCAATCGACTTCCACTCTTCGTAATTCTCCGCATGTTCAAGTTTTCGCTTTAATTTTTTGATTCGATAGGCTTGGTGCGGATTTAAATCCTGAGTGAGTTCTAATAGCATTTCTAATTTTCCTTTGATTTCAACCCGAGGATGAAGACTCATCTGTAAACTATGCTTAAAAATAAGCAGATAATCAATTACCACAAGTCATTTAATTTTTTGGCAATCAACGCCAATAATCACCAATTGAGATGAGCTCAATAAAATTACTGTGCTAATATCATCCATACTTTGTAATTTCTGAAAATAGCGAACGGATATGGCAACTTTAGATTTACCAGACAATATCATCCAAAAATTATCTCAAGTTCTTGATCAATTACAGCAATTTTTACCTAAAACCAAACAAGAACCTGACTTTTCGGCAGTTGCTTTTCGATGGCATGATCAACAACTCAAAGCCATTTACAATCCCAAAGCCATTCACCTAGATGATCTTAAAGGAATCGAAAGGCAAAAAGCCAAAATTTTACAAAATACCGAACAGTTCCTGCATGGATTACCTGCAAATGATATCCTACTGACAGGATCGCGTGGTACTGGGAAGTCTTCTATTGTACGCTCCTTGTTAACTCAGTATTCTGAACAAGGTTTACGTTTAATTGAAATTGAACGTGATGACTTATCAGATCTTCCAGAAATTCAAAAAATTATCCAAAATCGTCCTGAAAAATTTATCGTTTATTGTGATGATTTGGCATTTAATGCTGAAGATGAAAATTATCGTAGTTTAAAAAGTGTCTTAGATGGTTCTTTACAGTCCGGTTCGAGTAACTTTGTGATCTATGCAACCAGTAATCGTCGTCATTTATTGCCGGAGTTTATGCACGAGAACACCCCCGTTACCAAAGTCGATGTACCTCAATATAAAGAACTCCACCCTCAAGAAGCCATTGAAGAAAAGATTTCTTTATCTGATCGCTTTGGAATGTGGCTGTCATTTTATCCCATGGATCAGAATCTTTATTTGGAAATTGTTGAACATTATCTTAAAAAAGAATCCATGCCCTTTGGCGAGGAAGTTCGCGCTGAAGCACTGAGATGGTGTCAAGCGCGTGGACAACGTTCAGGACGTGCCGCATATCAGTTTTCTAAGCACTGGATTGGTTCTGAGCGATTAAAATCAGTCTAATCTTTATCCTGTCTTTCAAGTATTTGCCAACCAATACCCTGATTCGAATATCAGGGTATTTTGTTGATTATGTTGTTCTTTACTGAAAACAAATCATGTTTTAGCAACACGTGTATTTCAACATATTCAACTGCAACATGTTACATATCAGAATTGTTGGAATTACATGCAATTGAATATCAAATATATTAAAACATTATATTCTATATATATTTCAATCATTTAAAATTCCACTACTAATTTCGTCAGCTGATGATATTTCAGCACATCGTAGTTTAGGCGTGATAAAATAGCACGCAGTTTCATATAGGATTGGTCTATGCAGTTTGTTCATCTTGGTATTCATACCGAATTTTCGATTACCGAATCGATTGTACGTATACCTGATCTGATTAAAGCTGCTGCATCTGATGAAATGCCTGCTTTAGCCATCACTGACCTCTCTAACCTGCATGCCGCAGTCAAGTTTTATAATAAAGCATTAGGTAAAGGCATTAAGCCTATTTTCGGCAGTGTGATTCGTCTCAATGATGCCAACCATAAAGCAACCCTGCTTGCAATGACCAATAAAGGTTGGCGTGGACTGACAGAAATCGTTTCTCGAGGTTTTATTGAAGGTCAACAACTTTCAATTCCATGTATTCAAAAGCAATGGATACTTGAACAATCCGAAGATATCATTGTTCTATTAGGTCTACACAGTGATGTTGGGGAAATGCTCTGTTCAGCATACCCAGAAAAAGCTGAACCTTTACTTGAGCAGTGGATTGAAAAATTTGGCAATCGGGTCTATTTGGCGCTAACTCGAACAGGTCGTCCACTTGAAGAAGACTTCAATCAAGAAGCCGTTAAACTTGCCGCAAAATATAAGATTGGTGTGGTTGCACACAATGATGTGCATTTTATCACCGCAGAAGATTATGAAGCGCATGAAGCGCGTGTCTGTATTGCCGATGGATATGTGTTAGGTGACAATAAACGTCCAAAAAACTATAGTCCTGAACAATATTTTAAAACATCTGCTGAGATGATTGAACTATTTGCTGATCTTCCAAGTGCTATTGAAAATACACTGCAAATTGCAAAACGTTGCACAGTCTCTCTGCGTTTAGGCTTCCATGACCTGCCTGATTATCCGATTCCTGAAGGTCACACCATTCACTCCTATTTCGAGCATCTGTCTGAAATTGGTTTAGAAGAACGTTTAGACTTTCTTTATCCTGTTGAAACACGAAATGAAGATTGGGCGGAAATTCGTAAACCTTATGATGAGCGACTGGCTTATGAGTTGGGCATCATTAACAAAATGGATTTTCCTGGTTATTTTTTAATCGTCATGGACTTCATTCAATGGTCAAAAAACAATGGTGTTCCAGTTGGTCCGGGACGTGGTTCGGGTGCAGGCTCACTGGTTGCATATAGTTTAAAAATCACCGACTTAGATCCACTTCGTTATGATCTACTCTTCGAACGCTTCTTAAATCCAGAACGGGTATCCATGCCCGACTTTGATATTGATTTCTGTATCGCAGGGCGAGATAAAGTTATTGACTATGTGGCACGCCACTACGGTCGTGATGCTGTATCGCAAATTGCGACATTCGGTACCATGGCGGCTAAAGGTGCAATTCGAGATGTCGCTCGAGTTTTAGGAAAATCTTACGGTTTGGCAGATCGTATTTCCAAAATGATTCCAACAAAACCTTTAGGTTTAACTTTAGAAGAATCTATTGAAGCAGAACCTCAACTCAAAGACATCGTCACCAATCCATCCAATCCAGATTATGACGATGCTGCTGAAATTTGGGAAATGGCGCTTAAGCTTGAAGGTATTACCCGAAATACAGGTAAACACGCTGGTGGTGTAGTGATTGCACCCACCAAGATTACTGATTATTCAGCAATCCTCTGTGAAGCTGACGGTACGGGTCGAGTTGCACAATTCGATAAAGATGATGTCGAAGCGGCAGGCTTAGTTAAATTCGACTTCTTGGGGCTACGTAACCTTACTGTAATTGAAGATGCAGTTCAAAATATCAATAAGCGAATTCAATCGGATCAACCATTAAACATTTCAAATATTATTTTGGATGATCCAAAAGCTTATGCTGTTTTTGCTGATGCAAATACAACAGCGGTGTTTCAGTTTGAATCCGTGGGCATGAAAAAAATGCTCAAAGAAGCTCGCCCGAGTAAATTTGAAGAAATTATTGCCTTCGTTTCTTTATATCGCCCAGGTCCTATGGATCTAATTCCTGACTTTATTCATCGTATGCATGGCGGTGAATTTGAATATTTACACCCGCTGCTCGAAGGTGTACTTGAACCGACTTATGGGATTATGGTCTACCAAGAACAGGTTATGCAAGCAGCACAGTTTTGTGCAGGCTATACCCTCGGTGGTGCAGACTTACTTCGTCGTGCAATGGGTAAAAAGAAAGTCGAGGAAATGGTCAAGCAACGTGCCACCTTCATTGAAGGTGCTGCGAAAAAGGATATTGATGAGGCTACCGCAAACCATATCTTTGACTATATGGAAAAATTCGCAGGTTATGGTTTTAACAAATCACATGCGGCAGCCTATGCTTTAGTTGCCTATCAAACCGCTTGGTTAAAAGCACATTACCCTTCGGAGTTTATGGCTGCGGTCATGTCTTCTGAAATGCAAAATACTGATAATATTGTATTTTTAATTGATGACTGTCGAATCAACAATTTAGTTGTATTGCCTCCATCTGTGAATATGTCGTTCTATCAGTTCTATGCCAGTGATGCGACAACCATTATTTATGGTTTAGGTGCAATTAAAGGTGTCGGTGAACAAGCCATGCAGTCCGTGATTGACTCACGTGAACAAGATGGTCCATACAAAGATTTATTTGATTTTTGCCACCGTGTAGATTTGAAAAAAATCAATAAACGAACCTTGGAAGCCTTAATCCGTGCAGGCGCACTGGATTGTTTAGGTATTGAACGTTCGAGCTTAATGGCTCAACTTCCCGAAGCTGTTCAAGCAGCAGAACAAGCCCGATCAAACCGTGAAACAGGCATTATGGATCTGTTTGGTGAAGTTGAAGAAGTTCAACGTAAACCAGCCAAGCCTGTGAAAGCGTGGTCAGATGAGGTACGCTTAAAAGGTGAAAAAGATACGCTTGGCTTATACCTGACTGGTCACCCAATTGATGTATATCGTCCTGAGTTAAAAGCATTTATCCCTCATAAGATTAATGAACTGACACCAACACGTCGTGGTGTAACTACAGTGTTTGCCGGCTTAGTGGTCGATGTGGCTAACTTCCCCAATCGTATGGTCATAACATTGGATGATGGTACAGCTCGTATCGAAGTTTCCTCCAATCATGAGCGTTTCCAACGCTTTAAAGATATCATTCAGAATGAAAAAGTGGTGGTGATTGAAGGTGAAATCTATGAACGAGAAGGCTTTGATCGTCCAATGGGGCGCTTAACCAAAGCGTTTACACTCAATGAAATTCGTCAAAAACGTGCCAATAATATTGCGATTAAATTAAACCCAGAAGTCATCAGCAAAACCTTAGCCTCAGATATTCAAAAAATTTTACTGCCATTTTGCAATGTAGATATGTGCCAACATATCCCTATACACATTTTACTGGACTATGATTATGCAACGGCTGATTTGCATTTTGGACAACAATGGAAAGTTGCACCTTTAGATGAACTCTTATCAAAATTACGAGACTATTTTGGTAAGGAGTCGATTCATATTGAATACCATGTCAAATCTAAGGCGGCTAAGGCAGTTGACCATCGTGAATTGGCACAACCTACTCAAGTTGCACCACCTCCAGACAATATGAGCATGGATGATGCAATGGATGAGTATCTCGCTGATGCAAGTCAATACTCCTAACATCCCCTATCTTCTCTTTATTTAATTTTTGGAACATCAATGGACATTTTTGACAATGCTGTGATTTCACAGCATTTAAGTCATGTACGTATTGTGATGGTCAATACCACACTGCCTGCAAATATTGGTAGCGCCTTACGTGCAATGAAAACAATGGGATTATCTAAATTGGTTTTAGTCGCACCTAAAACTTATCCACATCCAGATATTGACGCTTTGGCAGCAGGCGCAACAGATTTAATCGAACAGATTGAAATTGTAGAATGCCTAGAAGATGCAATCAAAGACTGCCATTTAGTGTTTGGTACCAGCGCACGTAGCCGTACTATTCCATGGCCGTTGTTAGATGCTCGCCCTGCCGCAGAAAAATCAATGCAGTCTGTGATTCACAATCAACAGGAGGTTGCTGTCGTTTTTGGTCGAGAAGACCGTGGACTGACCAATGAAGAACTTGCACTAGCAAACTACCATGTCACAATTCCTGTAAATAGTGATTATGGCGTATTGAATGTCGCTCAAGCTATTCAAGTGATCTGCTATGAAATGCGTATGGCGACCTTGGCACTGGCAGAGAAAACTGTTGATACGCAAGCCGTGATGCAAGTAACAGACTCAACTGATATGCACTGGGATGAACCACTGGTCACACATGAACAGATGGAACAATTTTATCCCCACATCGAAAAAATGTTGGCTGAAATTGAATTTTTAGACCCTAAAAACCCACGTCTTCTTCCTTTACGGTTGCGTCGATTATTTGGGCGTATACAATTAGATAAGATGGAATATCATTTATTAAGGGGCATTTTTAGCCGAGTTCAAGCCCTAAATAATGGTACATGGAAAAAGTCAAAACATGAGGATCAAAACTAATGCTAAAACAGCTTAAAGAAGACATCCAAGCTGTATTTGCGCGAGATCCTGCTGCGCGAAATACATTTGAAGTTTTAACCACATACCCAGGCATACATGCATTAATTATGCATCGTATCGCTCATGAATTATGGGAAAAAGATTGTAAAACTTCAGCCAGAATTTTGTCTTCTTTCAGTCGTTTTGCAACAGGAATTGAAATTCATCCCGGTGCTAAGATCGGCAAACGTTTCTTTATCGATCATGGCATGGGTGTGGTTATCGGTGAAACTGCTGAAATTGGAGATGATGTGACCTTGTATCATGGCGTTACGCTCGGTGGTACAACATGGAATACTGGTAAGCGCCACCCAACACTTGCCGATGGTGTAGTCGTAGGTGCCGGAGCAAAAATCTTGGGTCCATTTGTGGTAGGTAAAAATGCCAAGGTTGGTTCAAATGCAGTAGTTACTAAAGCAGTTCCTGATGGTGCAACAGCCGTAGGCAACCCTGCTCGCTTTATTACTAAAGACAAAGAAGTTATTACAACCGCAGAACCGCGTTGTCCTGAGCAAGTTGCCAATACCGTTGAAAATACTGAGTTCCAAGCCTATGCAGCAACTCAAGAACAACCCGACCCAATGCTTGAAGGTATGCGCGTGTTGCTAGATCGGCTTGAACAAAACGAACAACGTATCCATAGTTTATGTACACGCCTATCGATTTTAGATCCAACATTTAATTTACAACAAACGATAGAACAACCTTTAAGCGATGAAGAAATCAAAATCATTGAAGAAGTTAGACGCGAATGTGAAGCACAAAAAACGTCTTCAAAAGCTTAGGGCATATTGATATTTTCTAATCTGTTGATGTTGGCTAAATGGTTTGCGTTGTAGTCTAAAATTCAGCATAAAATAACCAAATACTAGCGTTGTTTTTAAATTTCATGACGAATTGACAACAAATCCTCATGTATAATTTTTAATAATACGAACTAAATCAAGTTGCATGTTCAGACGTCTTTTCATAGACTGATGCGCATGCAGTTTTTTTAATATAAATTAATGGAAGAAACACATGACGATTAAGCCTTTGGCATATGCATTGCTCGCAACATCATTACTTACTGCGTGTTCTATTACACCGACCAAACAAAGTAACAAAATAGATGCAAATGAGCCTTTCATTTATACTGAACCAGAATTATCACCACCCTTTTATGCATTAAATCCATTCGACTACACGCAACCCCCTGTTTTTGAACTTGAATTGAAAAAAGCTGCTGCCCAACCTGTCAATAAACTAGAAGTGACCGATCCAGCGAATCCAAATCAAAAAATTGTACTGGATACCAATAAATTAATTGTACCTACAGTGAACAGCTCGCAACGTGCTATGAAATATGCTGTTTTAGCAGGTAGCAATGAAATTGACATTACGGCGATTGATGATTTCTTGCAAATGGTTGAAGGTAAAGCGCGTCATTACCCACCACAATTTAGCGACCGTAAAGAACGTAAAGGTTTTGAAGGCAAATTAAAAGAAGTGTCTACTCAACTCGACCAACTTGCTGCTGCACCGAATGCTTCTTTTGATATTCTGATTCGTGCATTTAAAGCCAGTATTCTCGGGCGTAACCTTGACCTTGGTTCTTCTTATACAACCAAATCATTGGATTATGCACAACGTATCCTGAAGATCAATAAAGAAGATCCAGAGGCAAACTTATGGTTTGGTTTCTCTTTATCTGAAGGTGGCGGTCAAAAAGAAGCGATGCCATATTTAGACAAAGCAATGAAAGCTGGTGTCCAAGAGGCTTATCTATCTTCTGCCAATAATTATATTGGTATGGAACAAAAGAAAAATGCTGTCCAAACTTTGAAAAACTATAAAGTGAAATACCCAGAAGAAGCAGAAGTTGCTGATCGCTTGATTCAAGAAATTGAAAAACAAGGTCGTTATAATGTTTGGCAAGTGATGAAAAACCCAGCTCTCGCGAAATAATTTCTAGGCTGAAAAAATAGACTGAGCATTCAGTCTATTTTTTTGCTTATAAATTGAAATTCTAGAAAACTATCGTATTATTCAGAAAAGATTGATCTCGTTAATGTTTATGCAAAACTCAAAAAATAAAATTTTGCTCTATGTTTTAGCCATCAGCCCATTGATTTTCTCTGGATGTCAGGTTGTAAGTGTAAAAAATCAAAAGGTTAATGTTACGATCGCCAATGAGCGTGATAGCATTTTAACACGCTCCAAAATGAGTGAGGCAAGTTTAAATGTGCTCTCCATGACGGGTCGTGAAGCAAAATCATGTGCAGAAGAACCTGAAAAATGTGTTGCAGATTTGGCTAAAATCCCACAGATTCAAGATGAACAATTGCTGTCTACAGCCAGCGAAATCTATCTGACTAAAGCAATTAATTTAGCTGACTCATCCAATTGTAAAATCAGCGTATTTTCTAAGCATCAATCTACAGAAAAGCAGCAAAGCACCCAGAAAAATTATGAACAATGTTTAGACCAACAAATGGTCATGTTGGATAACAGCATTCGTTATAGTTATGCTTATTTATTTAAGACAGAACGCCAACCCCAAGATCGTATTTTCAATAACCGACAGGTTCAAATACGTGATTTTTACAATCAGGCATTGGCAAAGCTCATTTCCACCTATGCGACACGACATAAAAATCAAAAAGTCGCCAAACAAATCAAAGTGGGAACAAGTACATACCGCATCAATTTTAATGGCTATCCTGCAATTGCCAATACAGAGTTAGAAGATCTCGTCTCCAGTTACAATCTAAACTTTTCAGGTTTACGCTCGATCAACCGTAGAGATGGTTTCGGCGCAGAGTTTGTTGCGATTTTACCGAAAACTGATGCCCCTGAAGAAAACAAATATATTGTCAATCCGTTTGAATACCAATATAAACATGGCATAAATCCCAATATTCACCAACCACGTTATTTATCGGTGAGTATTGCGGCTCAACCTGAAAATGCCAATGAATCATTGCAGAACATCTTGCATAGCCCAAATTTCCAGTTAAATATTTATGATCCTTATAGTGTCGAAAATATTAAAATTGGTGGTAAACAATACCCGCTTGCAGCTAATTTTTCTGCACCATATGGTTTATGGCTTGCACAAAATAATTTAGGAATCGCTGCATATCTTAGCTTAATTGATCGCGATCAAAGCTTGACCATGCCACACTTATACATGCTTGAACCCTATAACCCCAATAAGAAAGTCATTGTATTGGTGCATGGTTTAGCCAGTAGCCCAGAAGCATGGATTCAACTAACCAACGATATTATGGGAGACAATGTCCTCCGCGAACACTATCAGGTTTGGCAAATTTTCTACTCAACCAATATGCCAATTTTAGAAAGTCGTTATCAAATCAATGCGATCATCAATCAAAGCTTTGCCTCAATTGACCAAAAATCAGCCTCAGCAAAAGATGCCGTATTGATTGGGCACAGTATGGGTGGCATTATCGCACGCCTATTGGTCAGTGATGCTGATCTCACTCAGCCTGCATTAAAAATGCTGAATAACCGCAAGTTTGATAAATTCAAAGATGATCCGATCTTTAAAGCACGTTTAACCATTCAATCAGTACCCAACTTTGATCGTGCCATTTTTATTTCAGCACCTCACCGTGGTACAGCATTTGCTGACCGATGGTTTACATTGGCTGCTCGTCGCATTATCAAACTACCAGGCGCGTTTCTCGGCGCTTTAGCGGACTCGATTGATGAACGTGATCTAAATGCGAAAAACTTTCTAAAAGATGTAGGTCATGGAATTATTCAGAATGGACCAAGTGATCTAAGCCATAATTCCAAATTTACCCAATTAACTGAAAATGTAATGCCTAAAAAAGCAATGGTCTATCATTCAATCATGGGCAATATTACGGACAGTAAAGACCCCAAAGTCATGACTGATGGTGTCGTTCCTTATACCAGTTCACACCTTGATGGTGCCGCTTCTGAAGTAATCATCAAAGGTGGACATTCAATTCAAGAGACACCTGAAGCAGTATTAGAACTTCGCCGTATTTTAAGATTACATCTGATTGAACTTGGTATATATAAACCCTAAGAAATATAGTAAAACGCCAGTCAAATTGACTGGCGTTTTTAACGAGTATGCGTTTAAAATTTTTTTTGACGAAAACAAACTACAAAAAAATTATTCACCATTTCCTGTAAATAAGGCGACAACTTCAGCCTCAGTCAGCTTTTTGGTCTGATTTTCAAAATTATAAAAAGCGGGTTTATTGTCGATATAAATTTCCATATCAAAATGAATATCTTGTGGTTGTTCATCTAAAGCAAAAGCATTGATATTACAGTAGCTTTGATCTTTAGTACGCCAAAATAAATTGGTCCCACAAGCATTGCAAAAACCACGCTCGCCCCATTCTGACGAATCATAAATACTTAAATGATCATTGTTAATAAAGTTTAATCCGCCCTGTTCGACATCAAGGGTCATGATCACACCGCTGGTTTGTCTGCGACAAATTGAGCAATGACAAGCATGTACATCATGATTTTTTAATTCCACATTGAATGTTGTTTTTCCACAGACACATTGCCCTTTCATAGGTATATCCTTGTTTTTAGAAATTTCCAGTTACGGTACTATATTTAACTGTTGATGTTATGGTGAAGCATAGATTTTTTATACAAATCTGAATTTTGTAATCTAATTATAATTGAAAACTAACATAATTAGCTCTAGATTAATAATCACTACAATTTAAATAGAATAGTTGGAAAACTATGCGTTATAAGATTATAGATGTTTATAAGCTTCATCATATTCAACGGTATATTGCAAAATGTCTAAAAACTCAATCACCACAGTTTATTGTGATTGAAAGCCATCAGACCTTGTGTAAAGAATTAGATATTATTGATGTGGATTTAAGTCAATCGGTTGCAACATGGGCAACAGGTGAAAAAATAGCGTTAAAAATACTGCACAAATCCGATCATATCGAAAAATTTTACGATATCGAATACTAAAAAATTATTCCTTTTTCCAAAAATATTTGACAGCCATCATCAAGCATTTTATTTTGATATTTAAGTTCCTTTTTAGAACTTTAATAATAGGACGAAGTGATGAAACAGCTACAAGAAATGACTGGACTAGAATTTTTACAAGCCATGGCAAATGGGGATATTCCAAGAGCATCCATCAGTGAAACAATACCGATGGATTTACATGAAATCGCCCCAGGTTATGCCTGTTTTAAAGTCAAAGCGGATCAACGCCATTTAAATCCTTTAGGTGGCGTACATGGTGGTTTTGCTGCTACCGCATTAGATTCAGCAACAGGCTGTGCGATACATACCACATTGGAGGCAGGTGTTGGCTATGGCACCATCGATTTAAATGTAAAAATGTGCCGCCCTGTCCCGAAAGACAAAGAATTACTTGCCATTGGTCAAGTCATTAATTCAAGTAAAAATCTGGCAATTTCTGAGGCAAAACTGGTCGATGAAGATGGCAAGTTATATGCACATGCCACAGCGACCTGTATGATTATTCGTCCATAAACGAATCAGTTGTGCTATTCATCATGAATAGCACTTATTCTGCATCAGCCTGCTGCTTCTCTATCAATTGGATTTTACCCATTTTAAGTTGCTTAGATGCATCATCCCATTCTAAATTACGTTGACACATGATTGCTTCGGCTCGACTGATTTCATCCATATTTTGACCGCAATAGCCACCACCCACTTCGATTTGCACGATCGCCTTGGGTTGATGCTCTAAAACTTGATATGAAAAAACAGTGCTGTTAAAAATCTCTTGAATGCTTTTACCATCTTTAGATTGATAGATCACCAGTTGATCACCACCATGACCTCTAAATACCCCATCCTCAATACAATAAATTGAATCAGGTTCATAGATATATTCTGGTTGTTCATCCCCCATTAAATCGACTATCTTTATGATACTGTTCAAATCTTGTTTTTCAGGTGTTTGACAGCGTTGTTCTGCCTCAGTCACTTGTTTAATCAAGGCTTCTGGATAAGTAATAGTTGAAGTATTGGCGTTCTTTTTAGGCTCTGAAACAGTCGGTGGGATTTCTACTTCAGGTTCGCTTTCCACTTGACTTGCGACTGCTTGAGAATCAATCGACTGCTGTTGTGTTTTTATATCTTCTTGAGATTGCTTATGTTTCTGACAAGCCGTCAAAAATAAGATACTGCTCAGTACAACAAGATTTAAAATTTTCAAAATATTCTCTCATTCAGTGTTTCTATATATTTGATATTGAATAAAGATGCCGAATCGCAATTTACGTTGACAATATCATTTTGATTTTTTGACATATCATTTTTTACCAATAAGCCATTATTTATAAAGATGATAAAGATTTAGATAAATTCATTTTAGCACTTTCTTCCAAATGCGCTCTAAAATATTCAGTCTGATACAAAGGTTGCATGAGATAAAAATGCTGTAGCACTTCTGCCCTTTTTACTTGATAAAGCTCTTGTTCTACCCATGCATACTCTAATCGAATCTGCTGTTCATATTGCAGAAAACGTGCCTCAGAGCTCCCCAAAATCGCCAGATCAATATCCAATAAATAATTAAGATCATCTTCTTGAGAGGGCTGATGCTTTTGAGTTGCAATAATCCATTGATACGCTTTTTCAACAACAGACTGTTTAAACGTATTCTGACAGAGCTTTAACATAAGTTCAGTACTTTGCACTTCATTGTCTATGGCTTGAGGGTTATACACCACATCATGAAACCAAATCGCCAACTCAACAGCCGTAGGATCGTCTAAGTAAGCCTTCACTTGATGAAATAAATTCAGACATTCCACAATATGTTGCAGTGTATGATAATGCCGTTGAGGCTCAGTATAAGCACGCAATAAAACTTCATACAAAAGATTATCTTGTACTTTAGACATCTCGGCTTTTTGGGTAAACTCAAGCCAATATTTACGGAATAAATTGACGATATTTTCAGTGCTATCTATGATCATATGTATAGGATACATGCTACTTTTATCTATTAATACAACATTTTTGGCTGTAATCACATGATCAATAAATCAAAATTTTCAGCACCTACACATTTAAATCATTTTGTCACTTATCAACATGAGGCTTATTTTAATGACCTAATGGAGATCGAATGGCGAGGACAAATACAATCTTCTACACAGAATAAGCGATTTAAAATTAAATATTATGGTGAACTGTTTGAAGAATATCGGCTCATTTGTGGGACAGATTTTGCACCTGAATTGATTTATGCGGTCGATATTGACAGCAACGAAGAAATATTACTTTTTGATGGGGCACGACATGGTTATGACCCGATGTTTTGCGATGAGTTTACCAATGAACAACTAACTAACCGACCATCAATACATGAATATAAAGATCAGGACGATCAAACTGTTTTTAATGTCATCGTAAAGGTTTATCACAATATTGACTACAATGACATTGAAGAAATCGAGAGTTTAGCCAATCCAGTTGGGGAAATTGAACTCATTTCAGGGGAAATTATTTCAGTAGATCAGCTTAAGGCAAATGCATTTGATTTTATTCAAATCATGGTGGTGAATTCTTTAGGTAATGTATATCGTATTTTTGAACGTGAATTGGCTTAATGCTAAGCCAATTCTCAAAATCAATGATCTTTTAAGCAGTTTGCTCATCACGCTTGAATACAAGCTCACCTTTCAATGAACTTTCAGCATCAAAATAATAACCGTCCAGATTAAATGATTTTAAATCATCTAATTTTTCCAATTGATTTTGTATGATATAGCGTGCCATTAAGCCACGTGCTTTTTTGGCATAGAAGCTGATCACTTTATACTGACCATTTTTCTGATCTAAAAATACAGGTTTAATGATATCTGCCTGAATTTTTGCTTCCTTAACTGATTTATAATATTCATCAGAAGCGATATTCACCAACAACTTTGAATTACTTTTCTGCAAGTCTTCATTGATGAGTTGAGTGATGCGTTCTCCCCAAAAATCATAAAGATTATGACCACGCTCATTGGCAAGTTTAATGCCCATTTCTAAACGATATGGCATCATTAAATCCAATGGACGCAATAAACCATATAATCCTGAAAGACTACGCAAATGATCTTGTGCAAACTTTAAATCATCTTGCGACAAACTATAAGCATCTAGCCCAGTGTATACATCGCCTTTAAATGCAAAAATGGCTTGTCGAGCATTAGAAAAATCAAAATCAGCATTCCAATCACGGAAACGTTCAACATTTAAATTGGCAATCTTCTCACTAACATGCATTAAACGAGCAATATCGGATGCAGATAGTTTACGACTTAGGTCTATAAGCTGTTGAGATTGGTCTAATAGTCTTGGTAAAGTGTGGCTATCAGTCGGCAGTGCGGTTTCGTAATCTAGCGTCTTAGCAGGGGAAATTAAGGCGAGCATGGTCTTCCTGATCAAAAAATAACTAATCAAACTATAACAGTCGGAATATTTTAATTCCAATTCATGTTTTCTGTGAGCAGAATCGGTAAACTATATCACTTCCCTGCTTTATGATCGTTTAAATTATGTCCGAACAACTGTTCATTCAAGGTTCGGTTGGCAAAATCGAAGTTTTTGTTGACTATCCTGTGGGCGAAGTAAAAGGATTTGCTGTCGTTTGTCATCCTCACCCACTTCAAGGTGGTACCCCTCAACATAAAGTTCCAGCTTTACTTGCACAAATTCTCAACGAACAAGGTTGTGTCGTTTATCGTCCAAGCTTTCGAGGTTCAGGACAAAGTGATGGTGTCCATGATGAAGGTTTTGCCGAAACTGAAGACATTTTAGATGTCATCAAATACGTTAGACAATTACACAAAAGTCTACCTTTCTATGTTGGCGGATTTAGTTTTGGTGCGCATGTGATGGCAAAAGCCTATCATGCCTTACCTGACGAAATTAAACCCAAACAAATGATTTTATGTGGTTTGCCAACTTCTACAGTTGATGGTCTACGCCATTATGTTACACCACCGATCAAAGGCGATATTCTCTTTGTTCATGGTGAAGCAGACCCGACCACTAAACTCAGTGATTTAATTGAATGGGCAAAACCACAACGCCATTTGATCACCGTTCTTCCGGGCGCTAACCATTTCTTTACAGGTTATTTAAAACAATTACGTGTTGCAATTTCACGTTTCTTATTAGTGCCTTAAAGCAGTATTACAGAAAAAATGAAATCAATAAGGTGGTTCACTCACCTTATTGATATGTTTATATCATCCCACTGTAACCCAAATTTCGCTAAATACTTTTTCACACGATCACTGTCATTGGTACTTTGCCTCTGCTCACGTGATACAGAAAATAATCGCCGTCCTGCGTCTGCCATGGATTTCGACTTTTGGCATATTTCGATGACTCCTTGTAACTGAATACGATCAAACTCATCAATTTGCGCTATTTGTTCACGGGTTAAAATATCTGTCAATATAGAAGGCTTGTTGCCCTTTTCTTGCTCAGAGATATTCCAAATACGTTGAAGCCGTTGAATTTCAGTATTTACTTCGTTTAAGCCAATCCGCTCCCCATTTGCCAATGTCGCCATTCGAGTCACGCTTGCAGTAAGATCTCGAAAGTTGCCTTGCCAAATTGCCTCTACTGATTGAGCAAATTTTAAGTATTTTTCAAGTGCATCACTATGAAAGCGCAATTGTCGTTGATGTGCAGTAGCAAAGCGCTGTAATTCAAATGTGATATTTGGTTCAATATCTTCAACACGATCTTTTAGACTGGGTAAGAAGAATGTCCATGTATTTAAGCGTGCCCATAAATCTTCTCGAAAGCGACCTGCTCTAACTTCTTCACGTAAATCTCGATTAGTCCCAGCAATCAATTGAAAATCAGCTTGAACTTCTTTATCACTTCCCACAGGGAAGAAAGATTTATCTTCCAATGCCTTAAGTAACATTGCTTGTTCATCCAGTCCTAATTCACCAATTTCATCGAGAAATAAGATGCCGTTATCCGCACTTTTTAAATAACCAGTACGTGCTGCAATCGCCCCGGTAAATGCGCCTTTGTGATGACCAAATAAAGTGGACATTGCACTATCACCCACCAAAGTTGCACAGTTCACGTCAATAAATCGACCAGCGAGATGAAATTTTTCCTTTTTCAGTTGATAAATTTGCTTGGCCAAATGTGATTTGCCCACACCAGTTGCACCCATAATTAAAATCGGTGCGCTTGAACGGGTGGCAACCAATTCAACCTCTTGAATGAGTTGATTAAAACCTTTATTTTTTGTCGCAATATTGGCTTTTAACTGTTGCCAATTTTCGGATTGCTCATGTTCAAAACGCTGTGTTAATGCTGCATACCGCGACAAGTCCAAATCAATGATGCGATATTCACCTTCAGGTTGCTGTTTCCCTGTGGGTGAGCTTTGAATGAGTTTTGCAGGCAAATAGTGCGCATCAATCAAGAGATACCAGCAGATCTGAGCGACATGTGTACCTGTCGTAATATGCAGTAAATAATGATTATTATCGGTATCAAAAGGATAGGATTTTACAAAATCGTAGAGTGCTCCATACATATCCGAGAAATCCCAAGGATCTCGAATATTGACTTTGTGTCCTGTGATTTTGGTCTGTGGGGAAATTTCAAAGGCGTCTTGCTGTAAATGCGCAATCAAGCTGGCATTACGTCGATCATGTAATAGCACCAACTCATCAACAACTAAATCATCATGCATCAACAGACTTATCGTAGGACGCCATCGTTGCCATCGTTCGGGCTTTTTTCCTTGATCTAAGGTAGAACCAACAAAACCAATTACAACTTTTTTTTTAAATTTTTGCATATTTCTATAAATCTATAAAAATTTATATATCTTGTCTAAATCATAGTTTTATTTTATCAATAAGCAAATATTATTCGCTGTATTGAGCCTAATATTTTTTAAAAATCACTAGGGTCTGTTGACATTTAGGGTTCATAATTTAACCTACAATGGGAGCCATAAAAATATACAAGCTAATGCAATAGAACTTTCATAGTTCCGTTTTAACTTGTCGTATCGAGTGGCTATTCCTCGAAATTGCTTTAATCTACAGAACATATTTTCTACTAAGTGCCTGATTTTATATAAATACCAATCCATATGGTCATTGTTTGATTGGCTATTGGATTTTTTAGGTATATTCGCTTTTGTTCTAGTTGCTCTAATCTGCTCTCTTAATGGCTCTGAATCGTAACCTTTATCTCCACATACAACCTCTACCTCATTTAAATCGAGTTTTGAAATTAAATCAGGTGCGACTTTAACATCATGCGTGGTTCCATCAGTAATAATGAAATCAATAGGATTACCATTTGAATCTACAACTAAATGTATTTTGGAGGAGTTTCCTCCTGCACTTTTAGAGATTGCCTGAT
>NZ_AMFQ01000039.1:0-86887 GCF_000335555.1 Acinetobacter sp. WC-743
TCTAGATACAACCGAAGCCAAAAGTCAGCTAGAAAGTAGCCTGAACAATGCCAAAGCCTTAAGTGAAGTTGCCAAGAACCAACAGACCGATCCTTTAGAGGTCTTGAATGAGTTAAAACAATTCCTGAATCAAATAGAAAAAGGTGAAAAAGATAAAGCCGATGCATTTAAACAAGCCTTGATGGTTTTAGCCTCGCCGAATTCAATTGGCTTGTCGAGCAATGAAGACATTCATATCTCTGCGGATAAACAAATTAGTCATAGTGCAGGGGATAGCATCAATCTGAGTACACAAAAGAATTTCTTGGTGCATGCACAAAACAAGATCAGTATGTTTGCAGCACAGGAAGGTGCAAGGCTTTATGCTGGAAATGGTAAAGTGGAGATTCAAGCCCAAGGAGATGGTGCGGATTTGATTGCTCGTAAAGGTATTCAAATCATTTCGACTGAAGATGTAATTGAAGTCAAAAGTCTAAAAGAAATTATTCTTACATCTGGCACTTCACAATTAAAAATTAATGGCTCAGGCGTATTTGTGACGACTGGTGCTATGTTTGAAGTTAAGGCTGGACAGCACAGTTTTATTGGTGGAGCAAAAGTAGATTATTCATTGCCTACTTTCTATGAAAATATCTGTAAGCCATGCCTTTTAAATGCCGCAAAGTTTGGAATGGCATTTGTAGATAAATAAAATGAAAAGAGAAATTATTCCATTTAAACCTATACAGCGCTGCATCGAAGATTATCAACATAACTTGAATATGTATTTAATCTTGGATGCAGCACAAGTTTCAGATCAAGCCCTGTCATTTATTCATGAGTTTCAAAATGACTCAAGGATAGAATTCTATTCCTTATTTTCAGGTACCACAGAGGGGAATGCACCTTTTGAAGTCGCACCTGTTCTTTTACTCATACATGGTTTAGATCTTTTCAATGATGAGAGATTTAACTTTATTCATCAAACCTGGAAAGACGAACAGGCGCTCAATATTGTATTGAGCTCATTAGATCTGACTCAATTTGTTAAGAAAATGAAAAGTTATTTAACGGTTGAGTTTCCTGATGGAACCCAAAAATTATTTAGATGGTTTGACCCAAGAATCATCAAGAAAATTAATAAAATACTGCAAGATGAGCAGGTTGATGAATTTTTTCAAGGCATTGAGCGTTGGGTGATTGCAATTCGAAATTATCAGGATGTGCATACGAATCAATTAATGATATTGGAGCATGATTGATGTTTGTACTTAGCCAAGAAAAACTATTTGAACTTGATGTTGAACAAAACAAAGAGTTTTTATACGACTTAGTTTATGAAATTATTAAGGAAAATCCAGTATTAAAGCTGAATGGTCAATTCGATCAGTTATTAGCACCTATCCAGACGCTAGTTGATCAATATCTTGAAAAAGGAATCAACCAAATCAACACACTCAAATATATGGTGAAAAGCCATGTGTATTTGGGAATGGATTATCCAACTGATCCGCAATTTGTTTGGATTGAAAATGAAATGCAGCATCACGATATTGGGGAGCAAGTCACTTATGTCGAGGCTTTCGATAAACTTTTAGAAGACTATAAGAAACGTGTTTTAGGGCAAGATTTCAACTTTTTTTTAACAGCAATAGCTCAATTAAAACAGAATCTTAGTCAAATAGATCATCGAGAAAAATTTTCAATTCTTTATCCAGAAAAAGCTGAGTTTTTAAGAGAAAAAGGTGTATTTGATTCGCTTCAAGATCATTATTCAAATGATCTTCAATCTTATAGCGCATATGTGCTAGGAAATGAGTTTGATCATAATGTCTTTATAAAAAATATAACGCATTGGGAGGTGTAAGATGGGTGTGGGTGGTGCAAGTCCGACAGCGGGTACTTCGTGTGCAACGTGTTTAAGGAAGTTTACGGTGCATTTTCGAAGACCATATAATATTGGAAGGGCAACAAAAAGATATAACGGTGAATTCGGTTTTGACTGGTTAAGAGATGAATATATTTATCCAATACAAAAAATTGATGAAAACAAAAAAACTGTCTTAGTTGATAATAGTAATATAGCAATACATAAGTTGAAAAAAATCTATACAGATAATTTGGTGAAGATATCGCCATGGGGAAAGGAGTATATACCTGCATGTTTAGCAGTCTTTGCTACAAATGTAAAAGATAAAAATGCAAGTACTCAGATTAATAAAAATGGAGCATTGCTAGATTTAGAAATTCATCAAATTAGTGGAGATGATGAAACATCATTACAAGATGATGGTACAAAATTAATATTTGAAACGAATGAAAGTTGTATAAAAATTTCGACAAATAGAGGAGGGGAAAACAGTAATTATTTGGAATTACCACTTTCGTCTTTTTTAAAGAATAGGCAGAGTGTTAATTTAGGAAGTAGTAAAAGAATATATTATAATAATTTGGAATCTATTCGTATAAGTTGTAACGGTGCTACAACAAAAGGAGCATTAATTACAGTTAAAGCAAAAAAGAATACAGTAGTAGAAATTGTTGGGCAGTTGTATATATTTCCAAATGATAAAGTACCATTAGCAAAAATTTGTTTTGTTGATGTTAGTTTTAACCAAAATCAAGTAATGAGACCAAAAAAGACTGGGCTTGAATATAGTTTAAAATATCAATCTTTTAATCAAGCATTAATTAGACCTAAAATTGTAAGAGATACAATATTCAATATCAAAGACATGTTGGATAGAAATAAATCTTGGGATTTAGAAAACTTTTATCAAAAATATTATTTAAACAAAGTCAAAAATTCATTAGGGAACAGTATAATTAGTGATGTAGATGATAGTGATTTTAAACACGATTTAATCTTTTTGTTTCAAAAATATGCAAAAGTTAATGGGTTAATAAATTCAGATTCAAATGATATTACATATGTTTTTTTTACAAATACGCAATGCTCTTATACAAGAAATGGTCAAGGCTACAATAGGAAAGGGAGTGCAATTTATGCTCCTGAAGCTGGGTCTAATGGCGAAAAAGTTTGGGGGAACTCTGTTGTAATTTATCACCATGGAGCAACTGAGTTAGAGACTGTAGTTCATGAAATAGTGCATAGCTTTGGATTAACCCATGTATTCCAAAATGAAAAAAATATACCCTATTGTTTTCATCAAGGCTTTACGGATAATTTTATGGATTATGAATTTACAGGTGAAAAGAAATCACGAGACTCTTTTTATCAAGGTAACCAAATAGCATTATTTAGAGATCAATGGTTGAAAATGAGAAAAGATAGAAGTCTATATTATAAAGGATAAATATATTATGAAGTTATTGGTTTTATTTGTAATAATTTTAAGTCTGTCAGCCTGCTCAGTTGACTCAAATGAGGGTGATTGTAATATAAAAAAAAGTGAAAATTCAGATGTTGTGAATAGTTACGATGTAAGAGTTGGAAAAAATATTTCTAAATTTGTAGATGAAAATAAAATTTTTTTAAATTATAATCAAAAAGAAATAATTAATAGATATAAGAAATTAAATAGTAATTATATGGTATTAAAGGTTTTAGATAAACTTCCTGTTGAAGTGGGGTTCGCAGATGGTACTGTAGGTAATAATGTGGAAGATAATAAGAATTATATGTCTAATCTAGATGCAAATATAAACTTTAAGACAGGTTACATATTCTTTAAAAGTACGAATTATGTACCCTACGATAATGAAATTGAGAATAATATTGCTAAAATACTACGTGATCAAGTTTATGTGATCAATGCAAATAAAGTGGATCATAAAAATTTAGATGAAAATATTAAACTTTTTATTAAAAAAATTGAATGCAGTACTTCATCACAAGAAAAAGTCGTAGAGTGGAATATAAATGATATGCATATCATATTAGAAGCATCAGGAAATAAAAATGAAAAACAAAATAGTCTTTTTTTTACAGTTTATTTTACAAAGAAAACGGACAAAAAGTATGAATTATCAATATATTAGCTTTTTTTTGATGAATGAGTTTATATTTAATTGATACATTGTATAGTTTTTAATTTCATAAACAGTCAATTTTATTTTTATAAGGGTTAATCTGGTAACTTAATGGATTATACTTAGTTTTATAAAGAATCAAAACAGGTTGTTAGTAAAATTACTAGAAAGTATTTTAGTAAATTTCAGTGGGATATTTTGAGAAGTGATAGGAGTCTAAAATGAAAAAGATTTTCTTAACAGTTTTTTTTATTTTTTGTGTGTCTTGTTCTTCTGAAAATAAAGGGGATACTCAATTAGAGGCTCATAGTGTCAATAAAAATAATATAAATGATCCATGTTTTAATTCAGATTGTACTCCAGAGAAATTTAATTCGCCTTACTATAAAATTCCATATGAGAAGTTAAAGGATCTTGAGTTTTTAAATTATGAAAATTTTGCTACTGTCTTATTAAGCAAAGATGTCTTGAGTAGTGAAACTTTGAAGGGATATAGTTTTAAAGATAAAGATAACTCGAATTATATAGATCTTGAAAATCAAGCTATGTTAACAATTAATCCAAATCCATCAACAGGCAAGGTTAAATCGATAGATTATGAATTTTTAACGTGTTCATCAATTCAATTAATAGATAAAGATAGAATAAAAAAAATTATAAACATTTTTAAAGATACTAAAGTTGATGAAGGTTTTTTTAAATTTGATATTAATAACATTAAGGATGGTTTTTCAACTAATACAATTTACAATGAAGATAAGATTGTTTATGAAATTTCATGTGATATTAAGTCACAGAATGGTCAATTTCATATTTATAGAAAATAAATTTTAAGTGATTTAAAATAATGATTTTTAATAAGGGTTATTACAAGATATATTTAGGGTTGGTTCTAGCTTTTACTGTTGGTTGTGATGGTAAAGTAATAACGAATAATAGTAAAGATATAGATTTGATAAATAAGTTCTGTCTTAATAAAGAACCTAATGTAAATCTGGATATAAACAAGTATTTACCTTCGGAAAGTTCAATGGAAAATCCTATAAAGAAGAATTTAGGAATAAGTGTAGTGAATTTCTTTGATAAAATTCAAAATGGAAAAACATTGGATAATATGAATATATATGAAAATCAGGGGTATATTGATATTATTGATGATAATTATGATTCAATAGGCAGGATTATAATAATTCCAGATGGAGAATATGTCAAATATATTAATTTAGAAGTTGGATCTGCTCCTGATATTTTTAAAAAAGAAATTTTAAAGAAAACGATAGTAGGTGTAATAAATGTGTTGAATAATCATGGTGATTCAGAGATCGCGTATAATAAGATGTTAGGAGACTTGTTGGTAAATATGAAGAATGGTGTGTTTAATTTAAAAAATGGTATCTATTCAGGGTCTTTTAAAGATAATGAAATTGTATATGAGATTTCAACAATTAATAAAAAATTTATTGCTTCTAAAGTTGCTAGTGGTGAAATTAAGGATGTTAATTGTAAAGCTAGAAAATACCATAATTATAGTGATATAGAGCTTTCGATTTTTTCAATATATAGAAAATAATTTATATATTTTATAGTTTTTAGGCAGTGTTTTTATGAAATTTTTAATTTTGATATTAACGATTTTTTTAATAAGCGCATTTGCTTTTTTATTTAAATCGAATAATAATGATTGTAAAGTAAGGAATAGTGAAAATTCAGATGCTGGGAATGGTTACGATGTTCGAGTAGGTAGGAATATATCATTATTCGTTGAAAATAATAAAATTTATCTAAATTATAATCAAAATGAAATTGTCAAAAGGTATTTTAAGTTAAATAGTCATTATTTAATATTGAAAGTTTTACATAGTCTTTCTCCTGAAGTGGGATTTGCAGATGGTACTGTTAATAATAGTGTGAAGAGGAATTTTGATTACATTTCCGACCTTTCAGCTAATAGTAATTTAAAGGGTAATCATATATTTTTTAGTAGCGATAACTATGTTTCTTATAATGAAAATATAGAAGAAAAAATTGTGTCTATGATTAAGGATCAGATTTATGTGGTAAGTGGTGAGAAAGTGGGTAGTGTTGATTTAAATAGTAAAGTTAATACTTTTATAAGGAAATTACAATGTGGTGATTCAAATATGCCTGAAGTGGAAGAATGGAATATAAATGATATGCATATTATTTTAGAAGCTGATGGGAAACAAATTAAAAATAGTAAATATAATAGTTTGAACTTTTTTATTTATTTTACAAGGAAAACGGATAAAAAGTATGAGACATCAATATATTAGTTTTATTTATGTGGTGGTTAATTTTGTTTTAATTTATGTAGCATGTGATGAGGTGTAATATTGATCAGGATAATTCTAACTATCATACTAAGCACTTCTTTATCACAAGGCTGTTCATCTAAAGAAGTATTAAGTTACCTATGCAAAGTTGATGGTAAAAAAGCCAAAGAAGAGAAATATCAAAATATAGAAAAGAATCTGTCTAGAGATATTAATTTATTTGTTGTGAATAATGATTTGTATTTGGACTATAATTTTAAAAAAATATATAACAAGTATAAAGAGATGAACTCAAATTATCTAAAGTTAAAAGTTATAGATCGATTATCTGCTGTACAAGGATTTGATAATGGAGTCGTTCATAATGAAAATTTTGAAGATAATGACCATCATATGTCTACGCTAGAAGTACGAACTACTGGGCAAGGTCCAAACACAAACTTTTACTCCAGTGATAATTTTGTGCCATTTGATGATAATATCCATAAAAATATTAATCAATCAATTACAGACCAAGCTTTTCTAATAGGTATTGCAACTTTAGACAAGAAAAATATTATTGAATTCATTGAAAATTTTTTAACCAAAGGGCGCTGTCAAGGTGGAGATAAATATGGAAAAGTTGTTTCTGAAAGAAATTTTAATGGTGTTCATATCATTTTAGAGTCGGAGCCAGAGTGGTTTGTAGGAAAAGGACAAGTCAATAGTTTTGCTTATACTGTTTATTATACCAAGGCGACAGATAAAATTTATGAAAAATCATTGTATTATTAAAATTAAAGCCATATTTTTAATACTTTTTTCTCTGGCATGCTATGGCTGTAAGAATAATATTGAAGATTCTAAAAAATATTATATTTTTAAGAGTACTACAGAACATCAAGTCGTTCCAGAAATAAATTTCAGTAAAAACTCACCTGTAAATCAACTTAAATTGGAAGAGATTCCTGTTAGTTTTTCTAAAATCGAAACTGCAATCTTAACTTCAGGATACATTGAATCAAATAAAGATGCTTCAATAGTTCATAAACGATATGAAATAGAACCAAACTCATATGGTATAAATAAGATTTTCTTTTATAGTCAAGGTATTGAACTACCTGAAATTTCTTCTACAGTGTATTCAACTGGAGAAAACTTAAAGTATCAACGTAAGATCGTTATTTATTTGGGTCATGATTTTGACAAATCTACTGGAAAGTATAAAAAAATTAATTTGAATCCAGAAGTTCCCATTATTTATGCTAAAGTTTTAGGACTAAATGGGACAGATTCACAGAAAGTATATGAAAAATTACTACATGAACATATTGCAGATATAGAGAATGGAGTAAATAAATATGGAGATTTTTTAGTCACAAATAGAATTGAAATTGCTGATTATTGGTTTGAATTCAATACTGAACAAATACATAATAATACTACTTTTTATATTTACAAAACCAATGGTACACCTAGGGTAAATGCTACTGAATAATATAACTTTTAATTGTGAAAATTTAAAATGGGTAAAATATTTTTAATCGTTATTCTTGCTTTTTTATTATCTTATGATTTTAATGCGAAACCTAGTATTTACTTAAAAACTAAGGGAGAGTATGAGCACAAAATAAATGATCCTTGTTCAAGTGCAGATTGTACACCTAGAGCTTTATCCACACCATATCATCGGATTGTTTTTACTGAAAGAAAAAGAATTGATAAGGTTGTGTTTAAAGATTTTATTGGTGGTTTGGTCTATAAGAAAGTCATAACTGAAAATGATTATAGAAATGTAAATTTTGATGATAATTTTAATTCTTTGACTATTTTAATTAGAAATTCTATTCTAATTGTTAATCCAGATTCAGGCGGTTCAGGTGTTAAATCTATTGAATATAGATTTGAGAATTGTAATCAAATTTCTGATTTTGATAAAAATAATGTCAGGAATATTCTAAATTTAATTAATTTTGATAAAACAGATAAAGATTTTTATGATTTTAGCAAGAATGGTGGTGAAATAATGATTAATAATTTTTACGAGAAGGGAGTTGGCTTGGAAGTGAATTGTGATCCAAACAATAACTCTGGACAAGTAAATATATATCGCAGATAAATATTAATTTTTTTATTTCAAGTGATTTTTTTGGTTAAGTTTATGAAATATAATATTTTTGTTTGGAGTAGGGTGGTATTTTTAATTAGTACTTCTGTATCGTCCTATAGTTATGGAACGAATGTAGATCAGCGTTTTTTTATTTTTGAAGATAAAAATAAATCAGTGTTATCAACAGAAATAAATTATTCAAGATTTGCACCAGTCAATCAGCTGAATTTGAATGCAATGCCAATAATTTTAGATAAAGTTATAAAAAATATTGAAAAATACGGATATGTGAATAATGAAGTAGCCAAAAACAGTCGACACTTTGAAGTGATTTCATATGGCGGAACAGTAAAGAAAATCTATTTTTTTGATGGTGTCAGTGATACACCAGAGCTCTTCTCTGAAATTTATGCAGCGAATTCTAAATTCAATAAAATCAAAAGTATTCGATTAAATCTGAGTGCAGGGTATAATGGAAATAGATTTGAAAAAATCAATATAGATACTACTATTCCTATAAGTCTTGTTTCATCATTAAACATAGTTGATGAAAAGAAAGCGAAAAAAGTATATACATCACTGATGAATCAGCATCTTTTAAATATCAAAAACAATGTGAATGTATATTGTAATTTTTTAGTGACGACTAGAGTAAATGTTCATGATTATTGGTTGGAATTTAATACTGAACGCATAAAAAATAATACCTATTTTAATATTTATCAGAGTAAAGAAGTGCCTGAGAAGTGCGGCTTTTAAAAGTGAATAAGGGCATTAATAAAATTTTGATAATTTTCAAATTTGATCATATAGCACTTAAAATAGTGGGTAGTGTAAGCATCATATGACCCAAGTGATTATTCTGGTCAATTCCATATCTATCGAGAATAAGCTATATTAGCAACACCAGAATAGATAATATATAACATGTCAAATTTACAACAACTTTTTGCTCAAACTCAAGAAAACTACGAATTGATCCCTGATTTCATTGATCAACTTTTAGCATCAGAAATTTATTGTCTAGCGACGCAGGACAAAGACAAGAACGTTGAATTCCGCATTTTGGAAACACCAGAAGGTGATCAAGCCATTCCATTTTTTATTGAACTTGAAACCATCCAAAATGATATTGGTGCTGATGTTGAATATATTGCTTTGAATACACGTCAGTTTTTTGAAATGACCAAAGGGGCAACCTTAGTATTGAACCCAACCTCAGCATTATCAAAAGAATTCCAACCTGAAGAGATCAAAGCTATTTTAGAAATTGATCAAATAGACTCTAATAATTTAAGCATTTAATTTTTCGAGTACTTCATCAATTTTTTTCATACGCTTAATTTCATCCCACAATGCCTTGGCTTCGGGGTAATGCTTAGACATCATTCCAAGCCATTGTTTATAACGCCCAACCATATTCATTTCTTTTTTATAGGTGCCGTTCAAAAAACGAATCTGTAAATTTAATAATTCTGACCATGTAATCAGCGGCTCATCTGTATTTTTACGGATGCATTGTGTTAAGTCTGGTGTCGTGACTGCACCACGCCCAATCATTAGATCTTGGCATCCTGATTCAAGTTGGCATTGCTTGGCATCGGCATTGGTCCAAATTTCACCGTTGGCAATCACATTGATTTTAATGGCTTCACGAATAGGTTGAAGTTGATCCCAAAAAGCAGGTGGCGTATAACCGTCCGCTTTGGTTCGAGCGTGTACTGTAAGCCATGAAGCGCCAGCATCTTCTATGGCATGCGCATTTTCAAGGGTAAAGTTTCGATCCATGTAACCCAAACGCATTTTGGCAGAAACTGGAATGTGTTGTGGAACAGCATCACGTACTGCTTTAACCAACTCATGTACAACCTCAGGCTCATCGAGAAGTACGGAACCTCCTCGATGACGGTTGACTGTTTTTGCAGGACAACCAAAATTCATATCGATGGCAGGTGCGCCAAGCTCGGCAGCACGTACGGCATTGGCAGCCAGCATTTCAGGATTATTTCCTAGAAACTGTACATGTACAGGTGTTCCAGCAGCAGTTTTCCCTTCATTTTTGAGCTCTGGGCAGTAGCTATGGTAAATATGATCAGGTAGGACAGAGTCTGTTACACGGATAAACTCAGTCACGCACCAGTCGAAACTACCGACATGCGTTAAAACATCACGCATGATGGGGTCAGTTAAGCCTTCCATGGGAGCAAGAATGAGTTTCACAGTGGAGTTACCCGATCAGATAAAAACAGCGTTATACGGTTTTTTTAATTAGATGTCTAGTAAATTAATTGAAGTATAAAGAAATAAGTTAATGAAAATTATTTTTTTATAAATTTAAGAAATATTTATTATAAGTAACAAAATATTATAAAAGTAAAGTTTTTTTGAAACCTTTTGTTAAAAAATAATTTTTTTCTAATATTTATACTTAAAAAATTAAATTTTAAAATGTAATTCAATAATAAGAAAGGGAGAGAAATAATTTTAAAAAATAATAGATTTATATAATAAACTGATAAAGGGAAAATATCATGAGGTGTCTAATATATTTGTGTAGCCTTTTATTTTTAACAGGATGTACGAACCTAGTGACTCAAAAAAGAGCGCTGGTTGTAACTGATATAAAGAATCCTAATGTTAAAACGATGAGTATTCCAATAGATATTCGTTTGTCTCGAAGTTTTACAGCTTCAGATGGAAAAATTTATATTTGTGACCAACCTATGCCAGATGTTGCTAGATCAGATTCTTTTGGATCAAAAGGAAATCTTAGTGCAAAGTTGGCTGATTCAGGAGGAGTATTGAAACAAGATATAGGAGGAGAGGGCAACATTAATTCATCAACTGCGGTTTTACAATTGAATGGACGATCTTCTGCCGTATTATTAGCTCGTGATTTAATGTATCAAATATGTCTTAGTGCAGCAAATGGGACTTTTGCTGCTCAGCAAGAACTCTTTAAAGATATTTTAAAGATCGTGGATAAAGTTGCAGATAAGGAGAAAGCAACAGCACAGTCAAATCAGTTAGCGACACAGGCTCTAATTTTGAGACCAGAAATTGTTGAAAATAATAGGAATGCCTTACTTGGAGTGAGTTTAGTTGGTATTGCCAAAACTTATCATAAATGTTCAGTTGATGCGGAAAAAAATAAAGATCAGTCGAATAGTTGTGATAATGAATTGAATAAGGATATTAAACAAAAAATAGAGGGAAAATGAAATGCAAGCAGAAAATTTATCAAATGAACTCTTAGATTATTTAATAACGCCACCTAAAACATTTTTATATTGGCGCATTAAGGATACTTATCTAATAGTTGCTATTATTGAAAAATGGGATGAAACAACAATCACATTAAAAACTGAAGAAGGAATGGTTTCTAAGGAAAAACGTACAGATGTTAAAATAATGGTTCCTTAACGCGTATGCCTTATTTTTATAATAAAAATAAGGCATACTTTATTCTAGTTGTTTATATCATATTTTCAATAAAATTAGCAGGTGATTTAACGATGCAAAATCATTTCTAAAACGAATTTAGAACCGATAAATCCAATTGCCAGTAAGAAGAATCCAATCATGGTAAAGCGAATGGCTTTTTGACCACGCCAACCAAACTTATAGTGACCGATTAACAATGCACCATATACAAACCAAGACACAATACTAAAAACTGTTTTATGGGCTAAGTGTTGGGCAAAGAAATCATCAATAGTAAAGAAACCAAAACATAAGGCTACAGTGAGTAGAACAAAGCCTGTGATTAACATATCAAAAAGTAAAGATTCCATTGCTTGATAGGCGGGAAGGAAATTCACCCAAATACGTTTTTTCTGTTTCTTTTTTAATTCACGATTTTGAAACCAAATCAGTACAGCTTGTATGGTTGCCATGAGTAAAACTGCATAGGCGGATAAGGACAAGATGATATGAATGTCTAATCCTAAAGAGTGCTGTTCGATGAATTGATCGGGTTTACTAAAGCCAAAACCTAAAATCAATCCAAAAGCAGCAACGGGAATCCCAATCAAATTGAGTGAAAGTACAGGTCGATAGGTACTGTACAACATACTTAAAAGTAACATTAAAGCGGAGGTAAACGACATCAAATTAAAGACGTCATAATTAATCCCTAGTGGTGTAAGTATATCGTTATGCAGTACACTTGCATGTAATATCAGCCCTAAACCTGACACGATGCCAATAAACCAAGGGTTTGCAGGACGTTTAGACATTAAGTGCATAAACAAATACCAAAACGAAGAGGTATAGGCAATTAATGCTAAAATCGTATAAACCAAGGGTAGGCTAATCATGTCAAACCTTTTTCAGGATGATGAATATTCATGCTATATGATATAAATTCTATGTGAACTACAGTATCCTATAGCATCTTGAGCATAAATTTTCTATTTTAAGAAAGATTTTTTTGCTACTAGCTATTTTAAGCGGATTTTGCAATGTTTGATACCTTAACAGAACGACTCACGCAGAGTCTCAGAAATGTTACTGGCTCTGGGCAGCTAACCGAAGATAATATTAAAGATACCTTACGTGAAGTGCGTATGGCACTTCTTGAAGCCGATGTTGCTTTGCCTGTAACTCGTGAGTTTATTGCGAAAGTTAAGGAAGAAGCATTGGGACAAGAGGTGATGACCCAGCTTTCACCAGGTCAGGCTTTCGTTAAAATTGTTTATGATGAACTCACCAAAATGATGGGTGAGGCGAATGAAAGCCTAGATTTAGCTGCTAAACCACCAGTTGTGATTCTTTTAGCAGGTTTGCAAGGTGCTGGTAAAACCACCACTGCTGCAAAACTTGGACGTTTCTTAAAAGAACGTCAAAAGAAAAAAGTCGCCATGGTTTCTGCCGACGTTTATCGCCCTGCCGCAATTAAACAGCTTCAAACGGTTGCTGGTGAAGTTGGTGTTGATTTTATTGAGTCAGATGCTGCTGAAGATCCAATTAAAATCGTACAGCGTGCCATCGGGCAAGCCAAAATTAATTTTAACGATGTTTTGATTGTCGATACCGCAGGTCGTTTACATGTCGATGATGACATGATGGACGAGATCAAAGCATTACATGCAGCAGTTGCACCAACAGAAACACTGTTTGTTGTCGATGCAATGACAGGTCAAGATGCTGCAAATACAGCCAAAGCCTTTAATGATGCATTGCCACTTACAGGGGTCATTCTGACTAAAACTGATGGCGATGCACGTGGCGGTGCGGCGCTTTCAGTACGTGCAATTACAGGTAAGCCAATCAAATTCTTAGGTATGGGTGAAAAACTCGATGCCTTAGAACCATTCCACCCAGAGCGTGTTGCACAACGTATCTTAGGTATGGGTGATGTGCTTTCTCTTGTCGAAGAAGTTGAACGTAAAATCGACAAAGAAAAAGCCGAGAAGATGGCGAAAAAATTGCAGAAAGGCGGAAACTTCAATTTTGAAGATATGCTGATGCAATTTGAACAAATGAACAAAATGGGCGGAATGATGGGCTTCTTAGATAAGTTGCCTGGTATGAGTAATTCAGGGATACAAGACGCGATTGCACAAGCAAACCCTGAAAAACAAGTGAAAAAAATGGAAGCGATTATTCAATCGATGACCATTAAAGAACGTCGCAACCCTGATTTAATGAATCCAAGCCGTAAAAAGCGTATTGCTGCTGGGTGTGGTATGGATGTTGTTGAAGTGAATAAACTGATTAAACAACATGCACAAATGGCGAAAATGATGAAAAAATTCGCCAATCCATCGGGTATGGCAAAAATGATGCGTTCTTTAAGTGGAATGCAAAAGCAATTTGGTGGCGGTGGTGGTATGGGACCACTATTTGGAAATAATGATAAGAAGTAAGTCTCTATTTCTTTTATAAAAAGCGCCTTAGGGCGCTTTTTTGTTGAATAAAAACAACATACTTCTCTTTATTCTTTAGATATTGTGATACGATTGATTAGGTAAAATTTAAACTACTGATAAGAAAAGATCTATGAAAAGAGTTTTGATCGTACACGGTTATCATGCTTCTTCAGAGGATCATTGGTATCCATGGCTTAAATTACAAATACTTGCGACGGGAAATGAGTGTGAAATTGTTCAATTGGAGCAGGCAGATCATCCTCAATATGAAGTTTGGAAACATAATCTGGTACAACAGATTAAAACACTAAATGAAGATGTGATTATTGTTGCTCATGGTCTAGGTTGTATTGCAAGCTTAGCTTTTCTTTCTAGTGAATTACTTGGAAGAAAATTAGGCGCATTATTTTTAGTGGCTGGGTTTAACCAAAATTTACCGACATTGCCAGAGCTTAATTTATTTTTAAACAGCGCTCGCATAGATGATGCTTTACTTCGATTAAACATCGTTCATCGTTTTATATTTTTTTCCAACAATGATCCTTTTGTTCCAGCACCATTCAGTATTCAACTTGGGCATTTATTGAATACTCAAATGATTGAAGTGAAGGGTGCGGGGCATTTTATGGCAGCGGAAGGTTTTAATACGCTCACCATCCTTTGGGAAAAGCTGGTTATTTTACTCAACTCGGAATCATGAACGCAGGCTGTGGGGTGAAATTATTTCATAGATTTTAGAATTATTGATCGGTAGTGAATTGTAAATATAATTCCTCAAGAATGTTTTGAGATTGTACTTCGTCATCAACAAGTTGACCTTGTTGATCCCAAACCCTGCTCTCAACAATGGTATTATCTTCACTTGGGTTAATTTTGAGTTCGGCTGCGATTTTGCCATTTTTATACCAAATTTTTTGAATGATGGTCTGGTCATCAATATAGCTTTCTTCCAATCCAAGTTGCTTATTGGGATAAAAGTTTTCAGCTTTTCCAATAGGCTGTAGGTCTTTATAACTGGCTTTGAAATTGATCGTTCCATTCTCATAATAACCCGTTACATTACCATCAATATACTTTCCATCAAAACTGTTTAACCCTTGAGGTTCTTTAATCCAAAATGGATCAGATTGTTTTTTGTGGCTGTTTTGATAGAAATCTTGTACTAAAAAGCGCCCATCTTTGTCTCTGCCTAATAGTTTCCTAAAATAGCCATTTTCTACTGGTTGAAGTGAATAACCTTGATCCATGACTGATGAGCCACATGAGCATTCTTCATCACCTGCATCTGGTGCAAAATAGGCAATAATCGCTTCATTGGTTGCAAGAGTTTTAGAAAGGTTTGTTGTGCTTGATGTGGTAGAAAGTTGACTACAGCCAATCATGCTTATGCTGATGAGGCAGGTACTTAACAATACTGGGATTATTTTCATGATGAATTCTCTTTATGGTCTTTTTTAATGCTCTTTTTGAGAGGGTGATATATTTAGATCGAGCATAAATCATTCATCATGAAAATGTATGTAGATTTAATTTGTCTGTCGATCTATATAAAACTGTAAGCCTTTGAGTAACAAGTCTGTTTCAATGCGAGGTTGATACTTCTCAAGGAACTGAGCAAACAGATAAGCATCACCGCCCGTTAAAATCAGCTTTCGAGGTTGTTGTTCAAGCACTTTTTCAATCGTGCTTAATAAACCCAAGAAAATCCCATGATGGACAGCATCTATGGTGTTGCGACCAGGGCTTAACTCTGAAAATGCAGCATCGGGAATTTTAATTCCTTTGGTTTTTTGAATCAAAGAGTCTCGCTGTAAATAGAGATTAGGAAGAATATAACCGCCTAAATGTTGAAAACCTTGTGTTAAATCAATGGTTAAGGCAGTACCACAACTGATTACACATAAATCTTCTTCAGCTTTTGCAACTGCTAAAACTTGTAACCATCGATCAATTCCGAGCTGTTCGATGTGGTCATAACCACAGCGTAAGCCAGCATATTCTGCATGGACTTTGGCAAAAGTGACCGGAATATCCAGTAACTTCAAAATCTGGATAATACGTTCATTGTTCTTTTTATCTTGAACAGATGAAATGCCGATGCTGTCTAAACTTAAACTACGAAAATGTTGGATTAAACCAAGTAATAAATCCGCAGGAGATTGCAAGTGCAATTCGGCTGCTTGCTCAATGATTTGATCATTTTCAGTGATCCAATATTTTAGCCGGGTATTTCCAATATCTAACCAAAGTGCTTTCATTAACAGAACTCGTATGGGGGATACAATGAGGAGTCGCTTTAGATTGAATCCTCATGCTTTATAAATCAAATGTTTCGATAAGATCAAGCAGACATAAACTTATGACTCCGCTAAACGTAAACGTCCTTGGTATACACTGACTAAGCCTTGAGGTGTCACTAAATTGAGTGCGCCATCATCCGAAATCCCTTTAAAAATCCCATGGATTGAATTATGGACTTGTTCAAAATGTACCGCTTGATCCATAAACGCAGCATAATGATTGAATCGTGCAGCAAGGTTATAACAACCATGATCAAACCATTGCCCAGCTTGTTGAATCGCCAAATACATTTCAGAGATGATTTGAATGCGGTTCGGGAACTGGAGACCTAATTGCATCACTGAGGTGGCTTGTTGAGTAATCTCTTGCTCGGAAACCGGAAATAGATTGATACCAATTCCAACAATTGCTTGATGCGGCGAGATCGGTTCAACCAAAATACCGCCCCATTTACCTTGAGCACTATAGAGATCATTGGGCCACTTAATTTGTAATTCAGTTAAGCCCTTTAGTGACGGCATTTGTAAGATATTTAAGGCAATTTCTAAGGCTAAACGCCCATCTAAGGGTGTTCGAGTTTCAAGCAATGTGCTTAAATAAATATTGCCGGCTGGGGAAACCCATTCCCGTTGGTGCTGACCTCGCCCTTGAGTCTGAGTTTCACTACAGACCAAAACCGTCTTGACGCCACTAAGCGCAATCTCACGTACATCATCATTGGTTGATGTTGTTGTCTGTTTTAAAAGCAGCACTTCGGGGAGCTGATGTGCTTGTGTAAGCAGTTGTCTAAGATGACGAGTCTCTAAATCCATGTTGAATCTGAGAAGAGTGAAGGAACATTTATGGAGTTAATCATATATTTAGGTATTGGTGCAATCGCTGGATTCGCCGCTGGTTTATTTGGTGTTGGTGGTGGCTTAATTATTGTACCTATTCTTTATGTGGTGTTTACCAAAATGGGCTATGATCCATCGGTCATCATGCATATGGCATTAGGAACTTCGCTGGCGACAATTATTGTTACCTCTATTAGCTCTGTCACTGCACACCATAAAAAGGGCGCAGTGCTTTGGAATGTTTTTAAAAATCTCGCACCAGGTTTAGTACTTGGCTCATTCATTGGTGCTGGAATCGCGGATATTTTATCTGGACAACATTTACAGCTGATTATCGGTGCCTTTGCACTTTGGGTGGCATTTAAAATGTTTAAAGGGGCAAATGTTCAGGTCGATGAATCTAAACAATTGCCTTCTGCACCTAAACAAATGCTTGCCGGTGGTGGAATTGGGATTGCTTCTGCAATATTTGGTATTGGTGGTGGAAGTCTGACAGTACCTTATTTAAATAAAAATGGTGTGGTCATGCAGAAAGCCGTAGCGACTTCAGCGGCTTGTGGTTTACCGATTGCAATAGCAGGGGCATTAGGTTTTATGTTCTTTGGTGCGCAAGAGCAGACTGAGATTAAAAACGCAATTGGTTATGTGCACATCTATGCGTTCATTGGGATTAGTGTGATGAGTTTTATCACGGCTAAATTAGGAGCAAAAGTTGCTCATGCACTTTCACCTGCAATGTTGAAAAAATGTTTTGCATGTCTACTCACATTGGTTGGTCTTTATTTTATTTATCAAGGGATTATGAAGTAAGTTGTTGCTTGATATCCGATCAATAGCACTTCTCCCTTAAGCAAAGTTGACTTAAAATGCATTAAAATTGTCGGACAATGTCATGGTTTATTTTGAATTAAATCAGGTAAAACTAAAATAATGACAATTGACATTGTCCAAGAATAATAAACCGAGATAGGAACGATATGCATTTGGAAGAAGTGGACAGCCTTTCAGAACAAATTGCCAAACATATTAGCGAACAAATCATTAGTGGCGAATTGGTTGAAGGTGAACGTATACAAGAACTACGTATTGCCAAAGAACTGGATGTCAGTCGTGGCTCGGTACGCGAAGCCCTTTTGCTTTTAGAAAGAACGCATCTAATTGAAATTTACCCACGCCGTGGAGCAATCGTATCTGAAATGTCCGCACAACAAGTGCGAGCATTGTTTGATACCAGTGCTTTATTATTGGGACAGATTGTGCAACGGATGAGTGAAACATGGCGCAATCATGAAGCTGAGGCAATTCAACACATGATGAATCATTTGGTTGAACAGGTAAAACAAGGCAATACAGAAAAATTTTATGATGGTATTTTCCAATTTCTCTCTGCTCAGCAAGATATGGTGGGTAATCCATATCTGATGAAGTTTTATCGTGAACTGTTACCATCACTACGTAGAAGTTATTTTTTAACCTTAAATACTTCAAGACGCGAGCTTCAAGAAGCATTAGAATTACTTAAGTTGGTGATTGATGCAATTTTAATCCGAAAATCACAACAAGCTACTTTATTTATGGAAGATTTTTGTCGACACTTGCGTAATCTCGTGTTGGAATCTCTGACACGGATGAAACAAATTGAACTCGCTTGGGCGCGGAGATCGCGTCGGTAGTAACTAGGACATTATGCGTTTAAGCAGCTTAAAACTTTCAGGCTTCAAATCGTTTGCCGATAGTACAACATTACAATTCAAAGATAACCGTACCGCGGTCGTAGGTCCAAATGGTTGTGGTAAATCCAATGTGATTGATGCCATTCGTTGGGTCATGGGGGAATCCAGTGCACGCCAGTTACGTGGTGGCAGTATGCAGGATGTTATTTTTACTGGAACGGCAAAGCGAAAGCCTGTCGGTATGGCAAGTGTAGAATTACGCTTTGAAAATACCTATGGCAAGCTTGGCGGTGCGTATAATGCTTATACGGAATTAGCCGTTCGTCGTCAGGTCAATCGCGACGGTAAATCTGAATATTTTCTCAATGGAACCAAATGTCGTCGTCGTGATATTACCGATATTTTTCTTGGCACAGGTTTAGGACCGCGTTCATATGCAATCATTGAACAAGGGATGATCAATCGTTTGGTCGATGCCAAACCAGAAGAAATGCGTGTTTTTATTGAGGAAGCTGCGGGTGTTTCTCGTTATCAGGCGCGTCGTCGTGAGACATTGCAACATTTAGAGCACACGACCCAAAATTTAGATCGTCTTGAAGATATTGCTTCAGAACTCAAATCACAGTTAAAGACACTAAAACGTCAATCTGAAACTGCGGTTCAATATAAGACCCTGGAAACTGAGATCCGTACCCTCAAGATAGAAATTCTTTCATTTCAGTGTGAACGTAGTTCTCGTTTGCAAGAACAATATACGGTTGAAATGAATGAACTGGGCGAACACTTCAAGTTGGTTCGCTCTGATATGAGCACCTTGGAACATGACCTCACCTCAACCAATGAACTGTTTCAGCGTTTAATTCAACAATCGACGCCATTGCAAAATGAATGGCAACAGGCAGAGAAAAAACTGTCCGAGTTGAAAATGACTTTGGAGCAAAAACAAAGTCTGTTTCAACAAAATTCAGAAGCTTTGGGCAGTTTTGAGCAACAAAAAGCGCAAACCAAAGAAAAAATTCAATTGATGGAGTTGCAATTAGAAACGTTGCATAGTCAATTGGATCAACAAGCTGAACAGTTAAAACAATCTGAGTCTGAAACTCAACAAGGGACACAAGCATTTAGTGATTTAAAAGCACAGCAGTTGCAAGCACAACAACACTATGAACAGGTTAAAGTTCAAGTTGAAAAGCAACAGCAGCAAAAAGCTCAGATGCAAGCACAGGTTGAGCAACTTGCCAAAAATGTCGCACGTATTGAGCAGCAAAAAGAAAACTTAAAAACTCAGGCAAGTCAGATCCAAAGCCAATTTCAGACTGAAGATTTAGTACAACTCGAACAAGACAAAGCTGTTGCGCAAGCAAGTATTTTGCAATTAGAGCAGAGTATTGCTGAAACTAAAATGCAATTAGAACAATTGCAAGAACAAATCAACCAGCAAAAAACGCTGATTTCGAGTTTGAAATCTGAATTACACGTTTTGCAGTCAGAACAGAAAAATTTAAATCAGCTCATTGCAAAGCATGCGGTCAAAACAGATATCCATGCAGTGCAATTGATGCAGGTTTTGCAGTTAAATGATCAGGGTAAAGCACATGCCAATTTGATCGAAAAATTCTTAGCCAAGTGGTTATCAGCAGAAGTTTTGGATCAAAGTGCAGATTTTGCTGACAGTTCAGCACGTCAGCTTAAAGCATTACAAGGATTAGAAAAAATCCAGTTGTCAGGTCTGGTTTGTTTAGCGGACTGGATTGAGTCACCGCAGTATTCATTATGGAATCATGTGGCGATTGCTGAAAATAAGGCGCAAGCACTGACAGTTCAATCACAGCTCAAGACAGGACAAAGTATATTAACCTTGGACGGTTATCATGTCGGTCAAGACTGGATGATTGGTCTGTTCTTTGATGAATCCAGTCAAGCAGCTCAGGGTGCATTAAGCCATCGTATTCGTATTGAAGAAATTGAGCATCAGCTTGCCGATCTACAGCCTAAACTGATAGATGCTGAACATGCTTTGCCTCCACTCAGCCAAAGTTTTGCTGAGTTGCAAAAACATATTCAAATAGATCAAGATGCACTCAAGCAACAGCAAACGCGAGTACAACAGTTTGATGTACAAATTGCCAAACAGCAAAGCGCCTCGCAAGCATTTGAACTACATAAAGTCCAGCTGAATAATCAGTTGCAACAACTGGATGAGCAACTTGAAGAAGATGCAATGCAAAAAGATGATCTTGAGATCGATATGCATTCGGTCATTCTCAAACTTGAGCAAAATCTTCCAGAATTTAAGGCACTGCAATACAAGTTGGATGAGTTAAATGAGCAAGTAGAAGAACAACAGCAGCAATTACAACTTAAACAGCAGGACTTTGAAACGACCCGTCGTTTGGCTGAGCAAAATAAACAGCAGATTGAATTATTAGACAAAGATCTGTCTTTTTCTAAAACTCAATATCAACAAATTATTGCTCAAATGGAACAAGCGAAGAAATTTGTTGATCCTATTCAGTTGGAGTTACCAAGCCTAGAGTCGCAATATGCTGAGCAAGCACAGCAAACTGAAAAGTTGCAGAAAACTTGGAGTGAGTGGCAAGTTGAGTTGAACAATATTCAGTCAAAACAACAGCAGCTTACTGAAATGCGTCATTTGCACCAACAGAACGATGAACAATTGCGTAGCAAGCTAGAAGAACGTCGTTTGGCTTGGCAATCGGCAAAATCGGATTTACAGCATTATTCTGATCAATTGAAAGAAATGAATGCTGAAATTAAGCAAGGTGTCTTGATAGATTTGCCTGTACACCAAGAGAAGTTTGAAAAAGCACAACGTCAGTTTGAAAAACTAGGCGCGGTTAACCTTGCAGCTTCAGAAGAATATGAGGAAGTGTCCAAGCGTTTTGAAGATTTAAGCCATCAAATGCAGGACTTGGAAAATACCGTTGGGCAATTAAAAGATGCCATGAAAACAATTGACCAAGAAACCAAAAAACTGTTTATGGGAACTTTTGATCAAGTCAATTCAGAGCTGAAAGTTTTATTCCCTAAAGTTTTTAATGGTGGTGAAGCGAGTTTAAGCCTTGAAGACGATTGGCAGTCTGGCGTAAAGTTAATGGCGCGTCCACCAGGCAAGAAAAACAGTTCTTTGGCATTGTTATCAGGTGGCGAAAAAGCTTTAACAGCACTGGCATTGGTGTTTGCGATTTTCCGATTAAATCCTGCACCATTCTGTGTTTTGGATGAAGTTGATGCACCTTTAGACGATGCCAATGTAGGACGCTTTTGTAATTTGGTAAAAGAGCTTTCTGATCAAGTGCAATTCATTTACATTACACATAATAAAGTTGCAATGACGATGGCAACCGATTTGCTGGGGGTGACGATGCCTGAACCAGGCACTTCAAAACTCGTCACTGTGAATTTGGAAGAGGCAAGAGAGTACGGTTTAGCCGCGGAGTCGTAGTATGGAAATCACCACAATTATTGGAATTGTTGCTGCCGTAATCATCATTCTGGTTGGTTTGAGAATGATGCTACGAAAGCCAAATGATGCAGCACCTTCTCTTGAGTCTGAGTTACACATCAATGCTGACTGTCAGCAACCTGTGATTCCTCGTCATGTGCGTGATCAGTTACAGATTGCACGTGCTACGCCAGAACAACAACGTGTTGAACCGAATTTAAATGCACTAGACTCCGTTGATGTTGCTGAAGAAAAAGTACAAAAGCTTGATGATGTTGTTCAAGATGCAAATTCAACGCAGTCAACTGAAGTAGATTCAATTAAAGATATTGATCAAAATGATCCAGCAAATGTTGAAGCGTATCAGAAAACTGATCATGCTGAATCTGAAGCATTGAACAGCACTGATTTATCTACAAAAACTGACGAGAATTCGTCTGTAGATACCATTGAATCAGACAAAAGTGTTCTAGAGAAAGAAAAAGAGTCAGTATTTCAACTCAATGCCAATGTAGAAACTGCTGAAATCAAAGAGTTTGATGAAGAAAGTAGTATTTTGGATGTGCATCTCAATGAACAGCAAAAATACGATGATGAAAGTGTGCTTTCAAAAGCGGAAACGATTATTGCGTTAAATGTATATCCAAACCCACGTAAAGCATTGTCAGGTGATAAGACACTTAAAATGCTTTTGAAGTATGGTTTACGTTTTGGTGAACTTTCTTGTTTTCATCGTTATGAAAACCCGGAGGAAGAAAGCCATTTACTGTTTTCTGTGTTGCGGGTGACAGACAACGGACCTGATGGATTTGATCTTGAAACTTTGTCGACTGAGCAAGTACAAGGATTAGCATTTTTCTTGGCATTGCCACACTCAGATGTGCAGAAAGGTTTTGATACCATGGTCAGTATTGCCGGTTTAATCGCTCGTGAGATTGATGGTACGGTCTATGATGAGAACAACCTTGAGTTTACACCACAGTTGAAAGAGCATTGGCGTCATAAGGCGATTGATTATCGCTCAGGGCATGACGCTTAGCATAAGCGTATATTTACTTTATAATTGGTATTCAAAATTTTAGGCGGAGTTATCCGCCTTTTTAGATGGTGAAATAATTTATGGAAAATAATCCTGTCGTGACGCAAATGCGTCAATTGATTCAGCTCATAGCCAAACATAACCATGCTTATTATGTGATGGATCAACCTAGTATTGAAGACAGTGAATATGATCAGCTATTTCATCAACTCAAAGCATTAGAACAGCAATATCCAGACTTAGTTCAGGCAGATAGCCCTGTGAATAAAGTCGGAGGTAAACCGCTGGCTAAATTTGAAACCATTACTCATACCGTACCAATGTTGTCATTGGGCAATGTGTTTAATCAAGAAGAACTGTTTGCCTTTGATCGTCGTATTGAGGAACGCTTACCCAACCAGAAAATTCAATATGATGTGGAGTTGAAATTTGATGGATTGGCGATTTCACTTTGGTATGAAAACGGTGTGTTGACTCGCGGTGTAACCCGTGGGGACGGTGAAACAGGCGAAGTGATTACTCAAAATGTCAAAACGATTCGCAATCTACCCAAAGTGTTGTCTTCTGACAAAGTTGCAGTACCTCGTTTGCTAGAAGTTCGTGGCGAAGTGCTGATGCCTAAAGCTGGTTTTGAGCGATTGAATGCTGAGAATGAAGCCAAAGGTGAAAAAACATTTGCCAATCCTCGCAATGCCGCAGCAGGAAGTTTGCGACAGCTAGATCCAAATATTGCTGCATCACGACCTTTAGCATTCTATGCGTATGGGATTGCACAGTGCGAACCTAATCATGGGTTAAGCTCGATGTCAGCAAGCCTTGAATGGTTGACTAATTTTGGCTTTGCCGTGGGCGAACGTCATTTTATTTGTGACAGTATTCAGGAAGTTCAAGAAAAATATCAGCAAATCAATCAAGAGCGTCCGAATTTGGCAGTTGAAATTGACGGAATGGTCATTAAGGTGGATGATCTACAACAACAACAAAAGCTTGGTTTTTTAAGTCGAGAGCCACGTTGGGCAACAGCCTATAAATTCCCCGCCGTTGCTGCTTTGACAACAGTTGAAAATATTGATTGGCAAGTGGGGCGAACTGGTACATTAACCCCCGTAGCTCGTTTAAACCCTGTGGCTGTGGGTGGTGTCACCGTTTCAAATGTGACTTTGCATAATATTGGTGAAATCCATCGTTTAGATGTTCGAATTGGCGATACTGTAAGTGTTTATCGCAGTGGTGATGTGATTCCTAAAGTTGAGAAAGTTTGGCTAGAGTTTCGTCCAGACAATGTGGTTGAAGTGCATTTGCCCGAAAACTGTCCAGTATGTTCGTCACCTGTGGTGATGCCCGAAGGTGAGGCTTTAGCTCGATGTTCAGGCGGTTTGTATTGTTCAGCACAACGTATTGAAGCCATTCGACACTTTGTTTCTCGTAAAGCGATGGACATTGAAGGTTTAGGTGATCGTTGGGTGGAGTCATTACTTCATCTTGATTTATTAAAAGATGTTGCTGATATTTATCACTTACATGAACATCGTGAACAGCTATTGACCATAGAGAAAATGGGCGAAAAATCTGTTCAGAATTTACTGGATGCCATTGAAAACAGTAAGAAAACAACCTTAGCTGCATTTATCTATGCACTTGGAATTCGTGGCGTCGGTGAAACGACAGCGCGTATGCTTGCCAATACATTCCAAACCTTTGATGCAATTCGCCATGCTGATCTCGAAGCCTTGAAAAAGACACCAGATGTGGGTGGAATTACAGCTGAATGGATTGTCGATTTTTTCCAAGCCTCACATAATCTTGAAGTTATTGATCGGTTACTGGCGGCAGGAATTCACTGGGATGCTCCAATAGCTCCAACACGTCAGCCTTTAAATGGTGAGAGTTGGGTGATTACTGGAACACTAGCAACGATGGGGCGTGATGATGCGACTCAGATGCTTCAAGCTTTAGGTGCTCGTGTGAGTGGCAGTGTTTCAAGTAAAACCAAATGTGTGGTTGCTGGAGAAAAGGCGGGTTCTAAACTCGAAAAAGCAGAAAAATTGGGCATTCCAGTGTTGGATGAGCAAGCCTTTTTAGCGTTGATGGCTGATTATGGTCAAGCTTAAATATGCTTGAATAAATTCCTAAGCTATTGTAAAGATACATTCTGTGTGTCTTTACAATCATCTTTAGGTCATGAAAATAATAAAACGATATGTTGCTTGCTTTCTACTGTTATTGCCAACGACCTCAGTTTTTGCCGTGAATGATTGTGAGCATACGAGTGGTTTAAAACAGTTGGATGAGCATTTAAATCAATCTATTGAAAATGATTTATACCACTATTGGTATTTGCGAATTAAACATTTTAACGAATTCATGCTTAGATCCTTTAAACAGGATCAACAATCGGTGAATGACTTGATTTGGTCAAAACAATATACACAAGCCCAACTCAAACAAAAACTGATACAAAAAAACCAAAACATCTTCCATGATTTGAATACTCAGTTTGTCAAAATTGCTCAACAACAACAGGCGAAAGAAACAGAATTGGATGATGTTTACCACTATATTGCCAATTATGAAAAGTTATTAGAACCCTATATCGCAATGCAATTAGATAAACAACAAAAGCAACTTTTGATGGTTTATGCTGCTCAGAAAGATCAAGCGATCAATGCGCTTTTTCAGTATGACATTCAAGGGGACGAATTATTAAAACAACAGATCCAACAAAATTTTCATTTTAACTTTACAGAAATTAAGACGTTAAATCAGGAACATGATCAGGACAAAAGAATTTCATATTGCCAAATGAAGCTGATGTTAAATCAACAAAAAAGTGTGATCTTAGAATATGCGATCGGTCAATTTGTTGATGAGCCAGATGTGTTGCTCATGCCAACTGAATTTAAAGTGAATAGGCTGAATGTGGGATATGAAGATATTGGGCATTACTTAATCGTGCAATAATCGGTTTCTTCATAAAGCTTGAAAAAGGTAATTTTTGGGAAGATGTTTAAATGTATTTTAGCTTGATCAAGCATGAAACCTTGATCATGAGATAAAAATAAATCTGTAAGACTTTTATTTACAACGCCAAGTTTTACATGAAAAATTTACATCAATTAAGCTAGGCGATGCTTAGCCATAGAAAGCGATTATTCATATTTCATGGATACTTAAAAGTATTGAATCTTATTTTGAATGGAGAAGAAGTCTCATATTTTTATATGATAATCATTCCCATTTATTAGAATTTTCCATTAAAAAAAGTTTTAGATGAAAAATTACAATATTTAACAATAGTAATAGTGTATATAATAATCATTATCAATTGAAAAATAAATTTTTGAATATGAAACTTTTTTCCCAAACTCTTTTAGTTAATTCTATTGCGGTTGTTCTTTTTGGTGGGGGTACTCTACAAATAGCTTTGGCTGATACGGAGGTTTCAACCTTACCGACAATCAAAGTTGCTGCTGAAAAACAGCAAGAGGAGGCAACTTTTGCCAATGGCACTTTGAAAAAAAATACCCAGTTAGGACCATTGGGCAACAAGCAAATTATTGATACCCCATTTAGTATTAATAGTTATTCTGAGCAGCTGATTGAAAACCAACAAGCAAATACTGCGGGTGAAGTCTTAAAAAATGATGCCAGTGTAAGAACGACGACCAATCAAGGGCATCTCAATGAAAACTTTAAAATCCGTGGCTTTGATGTCAATCATGAGGATTTAAATTATAACGGCTTTTATGGTGTAGCCCCTTATGGGCGTATGCCAACAGAGTTTTTAGAATCCGTTTCAGTGCTTAAAGGACCAAATGCATTGGTCGCGGGTGTTGCTCCTACAGGAAGTGTGGGGGGCATTATTATTGGTCATTCAAAACGAGCCGATAAAGAATTAACACGTGTTTCAGCTGCATATGAAGACGGAGGATATTACCAATCGGGATTTGATGTATCACGTCGTTTTGGTCAAGAGAAAGAATTTGGACTACGTGTAAATGGTGCTTATGCAGATGGTGAGCATATCATTGATGGTATGAATGATCGTCAAGCACTGGGCTCAATTGCTGCCGATTACACTACAGATAAAGTCAAAATTAACTTAGATGCATATGCGGTAAAAGGAAATCGTAAGGGGGGCTCACCTGCGATGGTTGCGATGGGGGGAAAGGGAAGTGTTAATCAGGTTCTTGCCGCACCAAAAGGTGATTTAAACTATTTCTCAGACTTAAAAGGCAATACCAACAGCCAATTTGTGGGGTTATCTGGTGAATATAAATTTACCCCTGATTTAAAAGCATTTGCGGGTATTGGTTATGTTGAAAAATCATACGATGGACATCTTTTTGGTACGCGTATGATTGTGAATAATGTCAATGGAAATGCCACATCTCAATATTATCGCGTGGGTTCAAAAGAACATAACACCGCAGCAAACTTTGGCTTTGAGGGGAAGTTTGATACAGGTTCTATTCAACATACATTAGGTTTACGTGCGGATTATTTAACGCGTCAGTATACCCAACATAAAGCAGCAACCAGTTCGAGTTTTACAACGAATTTATACCATCCATCCAATACCGGAAAGATGCCAACAACTTATCCTGAAATTGTGCCTTATGGTGATAATGAGTATGTGAGTTACACCTTAACTGACCAGATTTCAATGCTAGATGATAAGTTGCAACTCATTTTAGGTGCTCGCTATCAAGATATTGATACAAAGAACTTGGTTAAAAAAACATCTTATAATTCAGATAAACTTTCTCCAAGTTTGGGCATTGTGATTAAACCCTTTGGCGAGGATCTGTCTTTTTATGCAAGCTATGTCGAGGGTTTAGCAGAAGGCGTGACGGTCTCTGAGATTACCTATCCGACTGCAACCAATCAGGGAGATACGCTTGCACCATACCAAACTAAACAGTATGAATTGGGCGCCAAATATCAATGGGGTTCATGGTTGAACACTGTGGCGTTGTATCAAATTGAAAAGCCCGAGGTATATCAGGACACTATAACAAATAAGGTTAAAGATGATGCTGAGACTCGTTCACGTGGTATCGAATGGTCTTTCTCTGGAAATGTAACAGATGCATTATCTTTAGTGGGGAGCTTGGCTTATATCGATGCGGAATACGTGAAATCTGGTAAAACAGCGATTCAGGGAAATAACGTTTATGGTGTACCTGATTTTACTGCCTCTTTGGGACTTGATTATGCGATTCCTCAAATTGACGGTCTCAATATAAACACGCGTGTGAGTTATGTGAGTGAACAATATTTGAATGAAGAGAACAGCTTAAAACTTCCTGATTATACAATTGTTGATTTAGGTGCACGTTATAAAACTAAACTTGGTGGGGTAAATACCACATTTCTTGCCAATGTTGATAACGTGACCAATAAAAAATATTGGGAAGGAGTTTTTAATTCAAATTACGCTTTGGTGGGTGGTGCTAGAACATATAAGGTTGGTGTAACCTTTGATTTCTAAGCCTAGCTGATTTTGAGCGTGATAAAACAAAAAGCCTTTTTCATATATGAAAAAGGCTTTTTGTTTTAAAGAAAACGTGTATGGCTGAAATGTTGGCAGACGCTAAATATATTTTTTCACCACACCATCATCAAGCAATTGTTGAAAATGCTCCACTAAACTGGTCTCAATATCACGATAGTGGATGCCCAATTCTTTGATACTTTTATCTGCATTAAAGAAGATCGGATAGCCCATATTCTTTTCAATAAAGTCACGTGAATAACCAAATACAGGTCCAATAAATTTAAAAGCTTTTTTCGGAACTTGATTGCGGGGAAAAGGAAATTTTTGTCCAAAATTTTGACGTAAAATTTTTCCCATTTCCAAGAGACTGAGTGAGCCACCACTAATAATGTAGCGACCAGACGCGTGTGGGTTAAACGCGGCTAAAATATGCGCATCAGCTACATCTCGAACATCAACAATACCATTCCACATCGGTGGAACACCAAATAGCGTCATTCCGTTGGCAAATTGTTCGAGGACTTCAACACTGCCTGACTGAGTATTTGCCGTTAGTGATGGTCCAAGCACTAAAGCTGGATTTACACAAATAAGCTCCCAGCGATTTTGTGCTTCTGCCATTTCCCAAGCTTTTCGTTCAGCCATGACTTTAGAGTAAGGATAAGGTTGATGGGTCGTTGAACTGGTTGTGTTCCAATGGGACTCATCAAACTGATTGTGTTCAGTTTTTAATATATCGATTGCATCACCATAGGTTGAAGCAATACTTGACGTCACAATGACACGTTTTACAGAATCTGTTTTATTGACGCTATTGAGGACATTTTCTGTTCCTAAAATTGCAGGCTCAATAATATCTTGAATGGCATCTTTATAGTTGGTCACTACAAATGGTGATGCCATATGTAATACAACTTCACAACCTTGCATCGCTTCATCGAAAGAATCTTTTTCTAGCAGATTGGCTTTGAAAAGCTTAAGTGTTCCTGTGCTTTGCTGTGCTATTTTTTCAAGATGGGCAAAGCTTTGTTTTTTATTTAAATCCCGTACAGTTGCATGAACGGTATAACCTTGCTCCAATAGCTTTTGAATCACCCAACTCGCAATATAGCCTGTTGCACCTGTGACCAAAATCGGGGCTGAAATATTTCCCTGAACCATTATTTTTTCCTTCTAATTTTTAATATTCAATATCATAAATATTAAGGCGAATGTTGTCTTGAAATATTAGCATTAAAAAAATTAAAAAAGTGATCGCTTGAGTTTAGCGATTAAAATTTAATAGAAAACAAAATCATGATGGCAAATAAGAAGCATTTTTAATGGTTACAAAATAAATCATTGTCATTTTTAGCAATAAATCGCCATCAAAAGTATGGTGAATGATTGCAAGAGGTTATTTTATATATAGAAAATTACTTATTTGAATTGCAAATGCGTATGTTTCTCATTTTAATTTTATAAAAATCATAAACTTACACATTTTGCCTTTTGCAAATTTTATAAAATTTGCCCATACTATTGCAAAAGAATGTGGAGTAATTGAAATGCGTGGCAATCCAGAAGTCGTAGACTATCTAAATATGTTGATCGGTGGCGAACTGGCTGCTCGTGATCAATACCTCATTCATTCTCGTATGTACGAGGATTGGGGCTTAAGCAAAATTTATGAGCGTATCGATCATGAAATGCAAGAAGAAGCTTCACATGCTGATGCTTTAATTCGCCGTGTACTTTTCCTTGAAGGTACACCGAATATGAATCGAGATGATATCGTCACTGGTGAAGATGTGGTGACTTGCTTAAAAGCAGATTTGGCATTGGAATATCATGTGCGTGAAAAACTTGCACAGGGTGTAAAACTGTGTGAAGAAAAAGGTGACTACGTTACCCGTGATATGCTTCGTCAGCAAATGAATGACACAGAAGAAGACCATACGTATTGGTTAGAAAAACAATTGCGTTTGATCGAATTGATTGGTTTACAAAACTATATTCAGTCGCAAATGTAAGATTTGCTGTATGAGATCAAAAGCCTTTAGATTTTATCATCTAAAGGCTTTTTTTGTTGGTGTCGAGCTATTTCAGCACCAAACAAGCTCAATCATTTGTTCGATGTTTAAGTGCTAATTAAATAGCACGCCATCATAGCTAAGGCTTTATACAATTATTTTTTTGAAAATTTTTGGATATCAGCAAGCACTTGATTTGCGTGCGTTTGAGTATTTACACTGCTGTAGTGATACACAATTGAGCCTTGAGGATCAATTAAGAAAGTTTCTCTTTTTACGATTTTGGTAATTCCGAGATTACGCACAATCCCAAACTGATTCGCCAATTGGTGATTGGTATCCGCAAGAATCGGGAAATTGAGTCCCAATTTTTCTGAAAATTTCTGATGAGATTTTACATCATCCAAACTTACACCAAGCACTACAGCATTATTCTTAATGAATTGTGGATAGAGTGATTTGAATTGATTGGCTTCTTGAGTACAACCAGGTGAATCATCCTTTGGATAGAAGTACAGAACGACCCATTTACCTTTATATTGACTCAGTTCATGCCATTTTGAATTTTGATCTTGTAGTTTAAAACTGGGCGCAGGTTTTCCAACCCATTGTCGTTCTGATTCATAAGAAGAAAAAATTGAATTTTCAGCATGACTGACCCGATTCAACATCAACAGGGTAGAAATAGAAAGTAACCCTATACCTAATATTTTAAGTGATTTCATTGTATATCCTTTGCTGCGTTGAGCCTAAATCCATACTAACAAAGTTTAGCTGTACAGCGCGTGGAGAAATGTTGGCTTTTATTTGAAACGCCTTTATGATTTTTAAAGTTGTATATCATCAAGAGAAAAATATGGACGTCGGTGCAGTACTCATCCAATTGAAAATGGATAAGAAAGATGATGTGAGGGCATGGCAGGAAATATTACATCGTAGACAAGCTGAGGCAATACAGACACTTGTTGCTGAAGGTGTGCATGTAGAATCATGGTTTCATGTGGAACTGGATGGTCTTGACTATTTGATTGCTTATACTCGTGCCGATGATATTTCTAAAGCGCATGAAACATCGAGAAATAGTCAATTTGCAATAGATCAACTCCATCAACAATTTAAAAGTACATGGGTAAAAGTGATTCCTGCAAGCTTATTGGTTGATTTAGATGTTAAGCAACAATAACTAAAAAATTGACATTAATGTTTTGATTTTTAGATACTAATTCTGGAGTTGTAATCAGATCTGTTGTTCTATTATTTTAAGCATGCTCTAATCAACGCTTCTGATGATTTTTAACAGTGATTTGAATTGAATCGACGTATTTTGCTGATTACTGGTTGGGGCGGTGGAACAAAGCTGCTCATGGCATTACAACAACGCTTAGAACAGCAAGGTCATGCCGTTGAGCTGATTAATATTTTTAATGCCTTGGATCAACAAGTCTTACAACACTATGTTGAAAAGGCTCAATCCTTTGATGTGATTTGTGGCTGGTCTTTAGGTGGGCAGTTGGCAACCTTGTTGGTCGACCAAATCGAAAAACAATATCAGCAAAAGAAGATATTGATCACACTGGCTTCAAATCCATGTTTTGTCGCAAATGCTGAATGGCAAGCGGCAATGCCTCAAACTACATTTCAAAACTTCAAACAATCCTTTGTAGATGATGCAATTGCCACACTGAAAAAATTTGGTTTTATGGTGTGCCAGGGCAGCGAAACCAGCAAAGCAGATTTTGCTAAATTGCAAAGTTTGATTCAGCCACAAAATTTAGAACTATTAAAACAGGGTTTGTTGTGCTTAGAGCAATTAAATCATGTTGAGATCTTAAAAAATTATACAGGAAAGCAATATCACTTGTTTGCAGAACAAGATTTCTTAGTTAGTCACAAAGTCTTTGAAAATTTCCAGAAATTCAATGCAAAGTTTTTGGATGTTGAACTATTTACAGGTTCACATGGGCTTCCAGTTTTTAATTCTGAATTGGTTTCTGACAAAATCTGCCAATATTTACAAAAAATAGAATAAATCATTGGACGAGTGGTAAATCTCGCAATTTATTTTTATTCCCTGTAGGTTTAACATCGGTACACTGTTTTTGCTGTAACTGCTTTACCTATGGATACTGGAGTAAATGGATGACCGATTTAAACAACCGAGCGAACGAATTGGTCGCAGATGATCTAGGTTTTGATCGTGAACATCTTTGGCATCCTTATACGTCCATGACACAGCCCTTACCCAGTTTTAAAGTCAAAAAGGCGTTTGGTGCAACAATTGAACTTGAAGATGGTCGTCAACTCATCGATGGTATGTCCTCATGGTGGTGTGCGATTCATGGTTATAACCATCCTGAATTAAATCAAGCAGTCACCGATCAACTCCAAAATATGTCACATATTATGTTTGGCGGATTTACCCATGATCCTGCGATACAATTGGGAAAGTTGTTGCTTGAAATCACTCCGCCAAGTCTCGACAAAATTTTCTTTGCAGATTCCGGTTCTGTTGCAGTTGAAGTCGCATTAAAAATGGCAGTGCAATATTGGTCTGCTCAAGGCAGCGCGCTAAAAACCAATTTTGTCACCCCCCGCTCTGGTTATCATGGTGATACATGGAATGCGATGTCTGTCTGTGATCCCGTAACAGGTATGCATCAAATTTTTGGATCAAGTTTACCCAACCGTTTTTTTGTCCCTGCACCCAAAGTTGGTTTTTATGAAGAATGGGATCAACAAGATATAGCGGCACTTGAAGAAACTTTGGCAGTACATCATGCCAGTATTGCAGGTTTGATTCTTGAGCCGATTGTACAAGGTGCGGGAGGGATGCGTTTTTATCATCCTGAATATTTACGTCAAGCCAAATTGCTCTGTGAGCAATATGATGTTTTATTAATTTTTGATGAAATTGCAACTGGCTTTGGACGCACAGGAAAATTATTTGCATGGGAGCATGCGCAAGTCGAACCTGACATCATGTGTATAGGTAAAGGTTTGACGGGTGGATATATGACCCTTTCAGCGACGATTACCTCAAAGCAGGTGGCTGAAACGATTAGTCAGGGAGAGGCGGGGGTATTTATGCATGGTCCTACTTTTATGGCAAATCCTTTAGCTTGTGCTGTGGCGGTAAAAAGCACTGAATTACTCATCAATCAAGATTGGCAAAACAATATTCAGCGTATCGAAACTCAGCTTAATCGCCATTTGACACCATTACAATCATTCAAGCATGTTGCTGATGTCCGTGTATTGGGAGCAATCGGTGTGGTTGAACTCACCGTTAATGTAGATATGAAAACCTTACAAAAAGAATTTGTACGTCGTGGTATTTGGGTTCGTCCGTTTGGTAAATTGGTTTATGTGATGCCGCCTTATGTGATTAAGGACAGTGAGCTGGATATTTTACTTACACAGTTGGTTGAAGTTGTCAGCGGTATGGAGCAAAACATATGAGTGCGACCAATAGATTGCTGGACCACTATGCCAAACAATTGGATGAGCTAAAGCAACAAGGAAACTTTCGACAATTTAATTCAAATATCCAGCAAGGTCGTGAGATATATATCCATGATCAGCGAATGCTAAATTTCGCTTCAAATGATTATTTAGGTTTGGCTTCTGACCTTGAACTAAGAACGCAATTCTTTGATGAAACGCCAAATACGCAACGCCGAATGAGCTCTTCATCTTCACGCTTGTTGACGGGGAATTTTCCAGAATATGAATTGCTAGAAGAAAGTTTAACTCAAGCTTTTAACGGTCGTGCTGCGTTGCTGTTTAACAGTGGCTATCATATGAATATTGGTATTCTGCCTGCTCTTGCTGATAGTAAGACACTGATTCTTGCTGATAAATTAATTCATGCAAGCATGATTGATGGCATCCGTTTGTCATCCGCAAAATATGTGCGCTATCGACATAATGATCTCGAACATTTGGCTCAATTGTTGCTTCAATATCATGATGATGAGGCTTTTGAGCGGATTATTGTGGTGACTGAATCCATTTTTAGTATGGATGGTGATGAAACAGATTTAACAAAATTGGTTGAGATTAAAAAGCAGTTTTGCAAAGTCATGTTATATGTAGATGAAGCACATGCAATCGGTGTTCGAGGTGAGCACGGTTTGGGTTGTGCTGAGCAATATCAAGTGATCGAAGAGATTGATTTTTTAGTTGGAACTTTCGGTAAGGCAATTGCATCAGTTGGTGGCTATTTAATTTGTCACCCAGTCATTCGAGCGTTTCTGATTAATTCGATGCGTCCTTTGATTTTTAGTACGGCTCAACCCCCAGTTTGTATGGCTTGGACAAATTTTATCTTTCAGAAAGTTTTAGGTTTAAATCAATTGCGCCAACATTTATACAATACCAGTGGGTACTTACAACAGGCTGTACAAGCGAAGGGCTTTGATTGTCCATCTACTTCTCATATTGTTCCCGTGATTATTGGCGACTCAAGCCAAACAGTGATGAAGGCAGAAACTTTACAAGAAGCAGGGTTTTACATTATGCCTGTACGTCCACCGACTGTTCCACAACACGGCTCAAGGTTACGTATTTCTTTAACTGCTCAAATATCTCGAGCTGATTTAGATCAGCTGATTCCCCTATTGTAAGCAGAACGTATTGTGAGCTGAATGTGAAATCTCTAAAACTTGATACGTCACAGATTGCGTTGCGTTTTGCGCAGGCAGGGCAGAGTTATCCAGAACAAGCAATCGTGCAAAGAAAAATTGCTCGGCATTTGTCTGATTTAATCACCCAATATGGTGTTGGTCAGTATGACAAAGTATTTGAAATTGGTTGTGGTTCAGGAAATCTAACCCAGCTTTTAATACAAAAATTCAATATCAAAGATTTGATTTTGAATGATCTCTATGAAGATGTTCAGCAGCATTTTAACTTTAATGTAATAAGTAACCCTCAGGTAAACTGGTTAATTGGAGATATTGAACAACTTGAGTTTCCCAAAAATCTGAACATGATTGCTTCAAGCTCTGCCCTACAGTGGGTAAATGATTTAGATGCGATTTTTAAACAGGCGTTTCATCATTTAACAGCACATGCTGAGTTGTGTTTTTCGAGTTTTGGTCAACATAATTTACGTGAAATTAAAAGCTTAACAGGGCAGGGATTGAGCTATTTATCTATCGAGGACTTACAGGCTAAATTGCAGAAAAATGGTTTTGAAATTTTGCATTTATCTGAGCAGATTGAACAGTTGACTTTTACCCATCCCAAACAAGTTTTACAACATTTAAAAGCCACAGGTGTAACCGCAACGGCTTCTTCATTCCGTTGGACAAAGCAAAGCCTTATGGATTTTTATCAAAATTATCAACAGTTTTCTTATGTTGATGAGGCAGGAGTACTTCAGTATCGCCTGACTTATCATCCTATTTATTGTATCGCGCGGAGAATGTCATGACTGGATCAGTTTACTTTATTAGTGGAATAGATACGGGGATTGGCAAGACCTACACGACGGGATATTTAGCAAAATTGTGGAATGCGCAAGGGCGTAAAACTATTACTCAAAAGTTGATTCAGACTGGTAATACAGATATATCAGAAGATATTCAACAACATCGAGAAATTATGGGCATGGGCTTGTTTCCAGAAGATGAAACCAAACTGACCATGCCAGAAATTTTTACTTATCCTGCATCACCACATTTGGCAACAAAAATAGATGGACGTGAAATCGACTTCCAAAAAATTGAATCTGCCACAGATCAACTTGCACAAAACTATGAAGCTGTTTTATTGGAAGGTGCTGGTGGTTTGATGGTGCCACTCACGACAGAGCTGCTGACAATTGATTATATCGCTCAGAGAAAACTGCCAGTGATTTTAGTGAGTTCTGGTCGTTTAGGGAGTATTAATCATACGATTTTAAGTTTAGAAGCATTGAAGAGTCGTAATTTAGAGTTGTATGCGCTTGCCTATAACTTAAATGATGAATCTCAGGATGAACTAATTTCAAAAGATACCGCAGAATATTTAAAAGCCTATTTAGGGAAACATTTTCCGAACAGTATCTGGATCGATATTCCAGTAATCTCATGATAAAGCACGGTATCAAGTGCTTGATGCTGTATAAAAATACTTTGCTTTCGAGAGTAGGTTTTAACTTGAAAGCGCTTAAACAGAGAGAGGATGCTGCTGATGAGTTTTAAAATTCAAATAGAATTATTGAATGAGTCTGAACGCTCTTCTTTAGATTTTGAAAGTAATGCGTCCACTCAAATTTTAAATAGCTTTGATCAAATTGATTGGTCGAAACAAGCTGTTTGGGGGATGTTAGAGCAACATCAAGGCGAGTTTCCCTTTTTTCAGGTTGAGCAGATACAGAGTGGGCGTAAGTTTGGTGGTCTTTTGATTGCCTACAGTCACGATCAATATAATTTTAATGTGCATGCAGAACTGTATCAAAAACAGCAAAAGTCACATCTTTTTGGTTTATTTAAATCTGAAAGCATGCCAAGCTTTGATAACGATGATGTGCCTTTTGAGGTATTTCGTGACTGTTTGGAAAAGTTTTTGCGTGGCAATGATTCCGAAATTGAACGACTACTCAAGATAAAATATAAAAGCTATGGTCATACAGATGCATTTAGTCGATAAATGATTGAACATTAAATCGTAATGAGGAAATTAACTAAAGATATGTTTCTGTTTGATAATAAAGAATATTTAAAAAATTTTCTAATCGCTTCTTATCGTCGTTACATTCAGCATAAAGTGACAACAAATTAGTCTTTTTAAAAAATCAAAAGTCATTTATATTTCATATCAGTAGCGTAATTTATATCCAATAAGCGCTGTGTAATAAAATAAACTGAAAAACAATCAAGAGGTGAGCCATGTCAGGATGGTATGAAATTAGTCAAGCAAAAGATGGTCAATATCGCTTTGTATTGAAAGCAGGAAATGGAGAAATTATTCTTACCAGTGAATTGTATAAAGCAAAGGCTTCAGCACAGAACGGTATTGCTTCTGTACAAAAAAATAGCCCCGATGATGCTCGTTATGATCGTCTTGAAGCCAAAAATGGCAAACCCTATTTCAATTTAAAAGCCGCAAATCATCAAATCATTGGAACGAGCCAATTTTATTCGGGAGATGCAGCGCGCGATAATGGGATTGAATCTGTAAAGAAAAATGGTCCTTCTGAGAAAATTAAAGATTTAACTGAGCAAGCAGAATAGACTGTTAAATTTTTCTAAAAGAGCATGTGATTTACATGCTTTTTTTATGGCAATATTAAGTTGATTAAAAATACCATTATTTATCAAGATTGATCAATTTAATGAAATTATTTAAATAATTTTTAATTAAATTGTTAAGTTTAAAATTACAATTTTGACATAAATCTAGAGACACATTCTAAAAAGATAGAATATAAAAATATCGAGAGTGTTATATTTACTAGCTTTGCATTTACTTTTAAATCTTAATTGAGTTTTTATCATAAATTTATATGACTATTTTTAAGCATTTTTAAAATTTAAATATGTTATGGTCAATTTATTATCAAATTAAGATCACTGTATCGGTTTGGTATTATTGAGTTTTAATAAATAATTTGCGATTAGGGTATTTGACCATTTAATCAAATACTTTTCGGAAAATATGTGAATTAGATTGAGTATTTTTAAATATTGCTAATGTAATGAAGAATTATATCCATGGAGTTGGGTGAGTGTATCTAGATTATAGGAGATATTCCATAAAATAATCATATTGGAATAATCACAAGAGATAGGTTTGATTTAGATTCAGCAGTCACTTAAATAAACACTAATATAATTCACATAATATTTATTAAGTGTTAAATTGGTCACAAATAAGTGAGGTTTCTCGATGAAAATAGAAATCGCTGGTAATTCACAAATTGCTGCTGAGGTTATTTCCCAAATTCAAATATGGGATGCTGCTGTTGTTGGTAACAGTCTTGAACACCTCTTAGATCAATGTGCACAAGATGTCAGTCTGTTTGACGTCAGTACTCAAATGGATGGTATTCACGCCTATAAACAAGAATGGGAAAAGTTTAGCCCTTATTTTAGCGAGAATATAAAAATTGTTCGACGTAATATGAAAATATATGTCTCAAACGATTTGGCCATCCTGCATTGTCATTCTAAAGTGGAAAATACGGCACTGAAAGATAAGTTACAAATGCCTTGGTGTCGAACCACATTATGTCTTCAAAAGAAAGAAGGGCAATGGTTGGTGGTACATCAACATATCTCAATGCCAATAGATATGATGACTGGCAAAGCCATTATGTTAAAAGACAAGGCAAAATTGAGATTAGTGGTATAAATTAATCTTTATAACTGATGTAACGCAGTAACTCTAAAATTAAATTTTGGAGCTAGATGAATATGGATACGCGAAAACGTCATCCGCAATTGCTTGAGGCAGGACTCCTTCTAATAAGTAAAGTTTCTGCGAAACTTTGAATATTTTGACGATAGTGAACGAGTTCTGCGGTGAGCAGCGATGTCGCTGCGCAAGATGGTTTCCCTTGCGGAGCTTTGCTCCTCATGCCAAAACAAAAGTACCTCGAGCCGAAGGCTATTCCATAAATTTAAACTTTGGATGTAAGACTCCGTTGTGTAAATTTAGCTTTTTCTTTTTCACTTACTTAATTTCAATCAAGTGCGTAACACCAGTTTATAAAATAAACGCTCTTTCTTGGACGTTTATTTAAATTCAATAGCAATCATTTGAAGTGGCAAAAAAGATTTTTCAGTGCTTGTTGGTTTGCTACTTGAATCACAGATCGACTTTTGAAAAAATCATGAAAATAATCTCAAAATGTGAAAAATAATGCCAAATTCATGGTTTGCAAAATATGGTTGGTTAAAACCCTTAGCTCCTCGTAATCCTCATGAGCCACATCGAGTGGCAACATCTTTAGAATTGTTGTTTGATTTGATTTTTGTGGTGGCAATCGCAACAGCAGGGCAGCAATTACATCATAGTATTATTGAAAACCATTTATCACATGGTTTATTGCTTTATTTCATGGTGTTTTTTGCACTGTGGTGGGCATGGATGAATTTTAGCTGGTTTGCCTCGGCTTATGACAATGATGATGTGTTTTATCGCATCATGACTTTTGTACAAATCATCGGTTCTTTGGTTATGGCGGCTGGCATTCCGAGTGCTTTTCAGCAGCAAGATTTTGATGTGATTATTATCGGCTACGTCATTATGCGCCTTGGATTGGTAACACAATGGTTTCGGGTTGCGAAAAATGATCCTGAGCGTAAGCAAACGGCTTTGAGATATGCTTTTGGTATTATCCTTGTGCAGATTGGTTGGTTACTTTTTCATTTTTCGCCGATTCATTTTACCCTATATCTATTTGTGCTTTTGGTGATTGCAGAACTCAGCGTCCCTATCTTTGCCGAAGCACATAATATGACACCTTGGCATCCGCATCATATTTCAGAGCGATATGCATTGCTCACCATCATTGTGTTAGGTGAGTCGATCATAGGATGTTTTGCAGCAATTTCTGATGCTTTAAATAATCAGCTGTTAAGCCAAGAGTTGATCTTTTTAACCATTGGTGGCTTATTGATCATGTTTACCATGTGGTGGGCGTATTTTGATCACGATGTTGCTGAAAGATTGAATAGTCGTAAGCGTGCATTCTCATGGGGTTATGGTCATTTTTTTATTTTCGTGAGTATTGCTGCATTGGGTGCCGGCTTGGCTGCTGCCGTTGATGTTGTGACCCATAAAGCTGAAATTTCTGCTGAGATCGTGACATATTTTATTGCAATTTCTTTGATTTTATATAGCGCTAGCCTGTGGTTATTACAGGATATTCATCATTTGTCTGGTATAAAGAAATGGTTTTATCCAATAACCGCTGTCATTGTGCTGTGTATTCCTATGATATTGCATCAAACGGGCTATGCTGTATTTGTGATCGCCATCATTTATGCATTACGTCTTATTTTTTCAAAATGTTATTTAGCAAGATAAGCAGAGTCTTATGATCAGGGTGGAGTAAATGGGGTTTCATGATTTTTACCGAATGAGTTCACATGCTGTTATTTTCAACGAACAACAGCAAGTCCTCTTATTAAAGGCAACTTATGCAAGTTGCGCATGGGGTTTACCTGGTGGAGGATTGGATCAAGGTGAAACAGTACATGAAACGTTACGCCGTGAATGCCAAGAGGAATTGGGTTGTGATGTGAAGATTGAATATCTATCCGGTATTTATTATCACCCTACCGTTAATTCCCATGCCTTTATTTTTAAATGTACTTTACCAAGTGATCAACAGATTCATTTAAGTGAAGAGCATTCTGAATACCAATGGTTTGATTTTGATCAGCTTTCCCCTGTACAAAAAATTCGGGTAGAAGATTGTTTTAACTTTGATGGTCAGGTCATCAGCCGGTCATTTTAAGGTGATGTCTCTTTTTCGGAAGCAATAAAAAACAGGTCATCAAGACCTGTTTTTTATTCTCAGTTCATTACCTTATTTATCTGGTAGGGCATAAGCGACAATAGAGTCACCCATCTTGGTCCCAAATGAACCATGTCCACCTGCCATGATCACAACATATTGTTTGCCGTTGCTTTCATAGGTCATTGGGGTTGCTTGTCCACCTGCAGGCAAACGACCTTTCCATAATTCATCACCATTGGTGACATTAATGGCACGAATATAATCGTCTTGCGTTGCGCCAATGAACATAACATTACCGGCTGTTGAAATAGAGCCACCTAACATTGGTACACCCATTTTGAACGGTGGTAATGGAATCCCTGGCATACTGTCACGGATGGTACCGATACGACGTTTCCATGCGACATCATGTGTTTTTAAATCGACACCAGCAACATAGCCCCATGCAGGTTGTTTACATGGTAAGCCGAATGGTGAAAGGAAAGCACTGATTTCAACACCATAAGGAACACCATACATCGGTTGAACACCTGCTTCGGTACCTGCACCTTTTGCTGTTTGCTTACGGTTAGGGTCAGCTGGAATCAATTTACTGACAAATGGCAGTCCAATTGGGTTCATCACAGCAATTTGACGATCAGGGTTCAGTGATAAACCGCCCCATTCAAATACACCTAAATTACCCGGGAAAACGAGCGTGCCATTTTCTGAAGGCGGTGTATAAATGCCGTCATAATTTAAACGATGAAACGAAACACGACAGATTAATTGGTCAAACATGGTTGCGCCCCACATTTGTTTATCAGTCAATTTATCTTTTGGTGCTAAGTTAAAGTCTGAAAATGGTTGAGTTGGGGAATAGAATTCGCCTTTGGTTTGTGGACCACGTTTTACAGTTTGTGGTACTGGACGTTCATTAATCGGAACGATCGCTTGACCATTGCGACGGTCTAAAACAAAGGCATTTCCTGTTTTGGTCAATACATAGATGGCAGGAACAGTTTGTCCTGTTTTATCTTTAATATCAGCCAAGGTTGGTTGAGACGGTACATCCATATCCCATAAATCATGGTGAGTGGTTTGGAAGTTCCAGACCAATTTACCTGTCGTTGCATTCAACGCTAACATTGAGTTGGCATAACGCTCATGCAGTTTGGTACGGTTACCGCCCCAGATATCAGGTGTACCTACACCAGTGGGTACATAAACAATATCGAGTTTTGCATCATAGGCGAGTGGTGCCCATGCATTTGGTGAATTATTGACATATTTTTGACCAGGACCTGGAATCTGGTTTGGATCTTCAGCACCTGTGTCAAATACCCAAAGCAAAGCACCTGTATTCACGTCATAACCACGAATCACACCAGAGGGTTCTTGCGTAGAATAGTTATCGGTTGTTGAACCACCAATGATAATGGTTGTACCCGTAACCACTGGTGGAGACGTTGGAATATAGCCGCCCGGATAAGGGAATGGCATATCTTTTTGCAAATCAACTTCACCGTTATGACCAAAGTCAGAACATGCTTTACCTGTATCAGCATTTACGGCAACGATACGACCATCGTTTACAGGTAAAATGACTTTACGTGGACATTCTGTAGACGACGATTTTTTTGCTTGTAGGCTTGTTGCAAAACCTACAGTGTTATTTGCATCGTAGTAAGAAACACCACGACAGGTTAAGTGTTGGAAAGTATTATCTGATTTAAGTTTTGGATCAAATACCCACTTTTCTTTACCTGTAGAGGGATCAAGAGAAACCAATTTTTGGTGAGTCGTACACAAATACATGTTATTGCCGATTTTAATCGGAGTAACCTGATTGGTTGTTTCACCAGAGTCATTCTCGGTTTTTGACTCGCCTGTATGATAAGTCCATGCAACTTGCAGGTCTTTCACGTTGTCCGAGTTAATTTGGTTCAATGGAGAATAACGTAAACCTGATTGAGTGCGCCCATATGCAGGCCAATCCGCATCAGCGATTCCATCAATTGGAGCAGGGGTTGGTTGTTTTGCGGATAATGTTCCACGAATTTCTTGTGGATCATTAAAGATCGAATATGCCATCACGGCAATCGTGATTGCCAAAGTACCAGAAAGTACAATTTTAGCGCCTTTGGCATTGAAACCACGGGTAACTGCTGGAATAAGTAACCATAAACCAAACACGCCTAAGATGTCTAAACGTGGTGCAAGCGCGAAAAAGTCAGAGCCGACTTCCCAAAGCCCCCAGACCACAGTACCGAGTACTAGAGCAGCGTAGACATATAAAGCAGAGCTGCTTAATTTACGTAATAAAATTGCTGTTGCAATGAACAGTATGCCGGCAATGATGTAGTACCAAGACCCACCAAGTGCTGCAAGCCATACGCCACCAATAAAGAGGACTAAACCAAATACAATTGCAATCGCAATGGTAAATGTTCTAAATCCTGAAGATGGAGTTTGCATATTGACCACCTATCTATTTAATTAATTTTGAATGCTTGATCATTCCCATAAGGTTTGATGAAGCAGAGAACTTAAAAAATTAGACTTTAAATATTTTAATGTCTTGGGAGAACATATAAGCGGGCATCAAAATATTTATCGTCTTCAAACTAAAATGCAGTTTGCAATTTAATGCCGCCAACCCAAGCATTTTCGCCATTTTTATATGCGCCAACATGACGGATATATTGCACATTAGGGCGAATGGTCAGCCAGTTGGTGGCATGCACACCATAATAAACTTCGGTGTTATATTCTTCGTCTTGTTGACGAGTTTGAATATCATTGACATCAGAATTGATGCTAATCCGTGAAAAGCCGATGGCGATATCATCTTGAGGGCGTGCATCAAATGGACCTTTATAGACCAGTCCAATATTTTGCATATTGTCTACCGTATTGGTGGTTGAGTCATGCAAGGTTAAATTCACAAAACCCGTCAAACCACGGTTTACATCACCTTGGTGTGTAGTGAATTGTTGTTTTGCAACGACCCATCCACCTTGCTTATGATCGGTTTGGTTTGGTTTTTTGATGGTTTGCGCATCGACTGTGCTGTAGTAATAGCCCAAACGATATTCGCCGGGTAAATTGGCTGTGCTGAGTTTAGGTTGCCAAACCACTTCTGCTGGAATAATTGCGCCATGAGAACCATCTGTGCTGAGGTTGAAACCTTTGCCACGCTTTAAGTTCTCAGGATTATATTCATAAGCGCCAAGTTGCGCATAAAGTTCAGGGTTGAGATTGTATTTCGCTCGAATTGCCCATTGACTGACAGGCCAGTTGTACCATTGATCACCAACCCAGTTCCCCACTTGAGAGCCGCAGAGTGCAAGGTTTTGAAAATCACAGTCAAAACTGTTAAAATCTTCGCCTTCGCCAAAACGACCCACTTTAATATCTAATTTTTGATCAAAGAATTTTTTCTTGATCCAGAAATCAGTAAGGCGCCAAGTTTGACCTCGTCCCCAAACTTCTTGGGTGGAGCTGAGTTGTCCAGCAAGTGCGTCTGAGGTTTGTGAGAGCGAGCGACCATTACGTTCAGTGATGGTAATTTGAGCTTCTGTATCTTTCCAACCCAATACTTTCTCTAAGTCGATATGCGTACCAATTGCAAATTGATCTGCATACTCCGTACCGTGGCTTGAATGATTTTTTGAATCCAGTAATGTGGCTAATTCGCCAGTATAACCAAAACTGAAGTCATAACCTTTTTGTTGCAACTCGGTTCGCTTACCGTTCCAGTCGCCAAGCATCCACGGACTTTGTGGTTCAAATGCATCAGCTGCCTGTGTACTTTGAAAAGAACAACATAAAGACAATAGGCTGATTGCCCCATAAAAGTAACCTTTAGATTTATTCATATTTGGTGACCTTGATAACACTTTGTAACTAATTATTTATGATACTCTCATATTTGTATAAAAATCTATTGATTTTGAATTTTAATTGTAATTTATGTAAATAGTTTATCGTATGGTGATAATTCTTTGTAAATACATAATTAAAATAAGGGTATCTTTTAGGTTAATTTATTCTATTGTTTTTGTTGGACTAAATTTATTTGCATAGTGCTTGAAATGATTATGAAGCGTAGGGGGTGAGGATTTTATAGGCATTAAGAAGCAGGAATAATGAAGCATCATCAGAACACCTGTGTAATTGATTACTGTCAAGATTACACAGGATGCTCTGCTTACAATTCATACAAATTGTAAATAAAATGACCAATTTGTAATTTTATTTAACTTAAAAGATGTTGTAGTGAGTGTGCTGCTACCAATTTCCTTCGCCGAGTTGCTGACCAATATATTGATAACGCATTTGTGATCTTGAAAATTTTATTGGACATGCTAACTGGGGTTCGGTTTGATCTGCATTGGCTTTTAATGGAACATTGATCACCCAACCGCGTTCTTTGGAAATTTTGGAGTCTAGGGCTTCATCCAAACTTAAAACTGGCTCGACACAAACATCCAGTTGGCTAAATAAATCGTTCCATGTTGCAAGTGTTTGAGTTTTAATCTTTTCTCGAATTGCCTGTTTGACCATTTGGCGGTCTTCAGGGTCAAAAGAAGTACCTTTTTCTAATAAAATTGGCAGTTCGAGTGCTGTTGCTAGACCTGTCATAAATTGTGGTTCTAAACTACCGATCGATAAGTAACGATCATCGGCAGTTGCATAATAATCATAGAATGTACCACCATTCAGTTGCTCTAACTCACGCTGTTGATGTTGCCCGCCTGCCAAACTGGCTGCGGCAGCCATATTGTTGAGCCCAACCACACAGTCTGTCATAGAAATATCAATGTACTGTCCAAGTCCACTATTTTGACGTTCGACCACAGCTGCAAGAATCCCAATCACTGCATGTAATGAACCACCTGCAACGTCGGCGATCTGAATTCCCATCGGTGGTGGTCCACTGTCTTGACGACCACAATGCCCCGCGATTCCAGACAATGCAATATAGTTAATATCATGTCCTGCCTTATCTTTATATGTGCCGGATTGCCCATAACCTGTAATCGAGCAGTAAATCAGACGAGGGTTAATTTCAGACAAGGTTTGATAGTCTAAACCCAAACGTTGCATTACTCCGGGACGGAATTGCTCAACTACAATATCGTATTCAGAAATTTTTTCCTTGACCTGCGCTATACTGGCAGGATCTTTTAAATCTAAGGTGACAGATTGTTTGTTTCGATTCAGATAACTATGTGATGTTGCTTGTCCATTTGCATAGGGAGGAAACAAACGAACCAGATCTGGACGAGTAGGTGACTCGATATGGATCACTTCTGCACCTAAGTCGGCAAGATACAAAGTTGCGAATGGACCGGGTAATAAAGTCGAAAAATCGAGTACTTTCAATCCCTTTAAAGCGCTTGTCATAATTGTTTTTACCAATATAGTGTTGATTTTACATCCATAATAGAAATATAAAATTAACAAAACAATGTCATGTTCAGCCATTTACCTTGATCATTTCGGCAATTTATGATGTAAAAAGGTGATCTGCACTGTTGTAAATCGCCAATAAAACATTTTTTAGCGTCATTTAGGTCAATTGTTAGTGAACATCAAAGAGAGTGAAGGATTTACCATGAGTCGTGATACGATCAGTATCCATTTTGTGAATGCAGCCTTAACCGGTGTAAAACGTTTAGGAATGGACGTTGATACTTTACTTTCACATGTTGGCATAGAAGCAGAATTACTGCGTCAGCCTAAAGCACGTATTTCACCAGAGCAATATACTCGCTTCGTGAAAATGTTGTGGATGGTTACCCAAGATGAACATGTTGGATTTGATATTCAACCACGTCGTCTAGGCTCTTTTGCCATTATGTGCCAATTGATCATCCATGCTAAAACACTGGGTGACGCTTTAGAACTATCCTCCCAATTCTATAAATTATTTGGTGATGAATGGTCTGTAGCAGTTGAACGAGATAAACATGAAGCACGTTTGGTGCCTTTGATTCCAAAAACCATGGATCCTGATCACTTCATTACTGAAAGTATGCTGATGATTTGGCATGGTTTGGCATCTTGGTTAATTGAACGTCGTATTCCTCTGGAGCGTGTACATTTTGGCTACCCACGCCCAAATCATGCAGATGAATATGATGCATTATTCTTTGCACCTGTCATGCAGTTCGACATGCCTCGTACGGAAATTACCTTTGCTGCCGACTATTTAGACCTGCCGATTCGTCAGGATGAGGCGAGTTTAGAAGAGTTTTTAAAAGCTGCACCTGCACAACTTTTGGTGAAATTTAAAAACACCAATTCGTTGACATCACGTATCCGTGAAGTGTTGAAGAGTCAGATCGGCGAGGAAATGCCGACCTTGAATGATGTAGCATCCATGTTGTATTTATCCCCACAAACTTTGCGCCGTCGTTTAGCAGCTGAAGGTAAAAGCTATCAAGGTGTTAAAGATGCATTACGCCGTGATGCTGCTATTCATTTGTTATTAAATCCAGATTTAACCCTTGAAGATGTGGCTCAACAAGTTGGTTTTAGTGAAACCAGTACCTTCCACCGTGCATTTAAAAAATGGACTGGGGTTACGCCGGGGCTCTATCGCCAATTACATGGTTATCACTGATGACAACATGATGAAATCAAAAACTATTTTTTGATTATCCTCCGCCCAAGTTTGACTTGGGCTTTTTTATGCCTAAGCATTTTGTCGATGTTTTTTCTGATATATGATGGAAGGGGTTTAAACGATAGGGCATTAAAAAGATGATTAAGCTCGGGCAGTTTGATGAGATACAAGTACAAAACTTGCTTCGCATTCATTTAGCAGGCATGCATGAGAACTCACCAATTGAAAATAGTTTTGCTTTAGACCTTTCCGCATTACAACAGCCACAGATCAGTTTTTATACCCTTTGGGATCAAGATGAGCTTTTGGCATGTGGCGCTATTCAAGAACTCTCGCCAATTCATGCCGAAATCAAATCCATGCGGACTCATCCTCAACATTTAGGTAAAGGCGCAGCGACTACAGTTTTAAAACATCTGTTGCATATTGCGCAGTTGAGAAAATATCAAAAATTGAGTCTTGAAACAGGAACACATCCCTCTTTTGATCCAGCAATTCATTTGTATAAAAAGTTTGGATTTATCAAAGGTGATGCTTTCTCAAGCTATCAAGCCACCGAATTTAATCAGTTCTATCATTTAGACTTGTCTGTTACATCGCTCATTGCATGATATTCTATAAAGCGGAGATGTATGTCAATTTCAAACTTTTTAAGTGGGGAGTTTGATCATACTTAACGCTAAATGTATGGCTAGATCAATAAATGACATGTTTAATTAGAACAATTGAAACTTTAGATATTCCACGCTTAATTGAAATTGAAAAATCAGCAACGCAAGCTTTTTTGAATATTCCTGCACTTGCTTGGTTAGCAGACAGCTCAATTTTATCTGTAGATGACCACATGCAGTTGATTTCAAAAGCGTATGGCTTTGTTTCGGTAAATCTTGATAATCAAGCCACTGGATTTTTATATGCCGAAAAACAAAACCAAGATTTATATATTATTGAATTAGATGTGGATGGGACATTGCAAAAGCAAGGAATTGGACGGCAATTACTGGAATACATTATCGATTTTGCTCGGAAGCATGATTTTTCAAATCTGACATTAACGACATTTAATGATGTGATTTGGAATCGCCCATTTTATGAGAAGTTAGGTTTTCAAAAGCTGGATGACGATCATTTACCAGATTATCTCCAAAAAAAAATTCAACATGAGGTTGAATGCGGTTTTCTTCGAGAAAGTCGTTGTGCGATGACATTGAATGTTTTATCCATTTAAAATGAATACAGTATGAATGTTAATTTGTTTACTGATGATTTTTGATTATATTTAGGACTCAAGATTTGGTGTAGAACAGTATGTGGATGTTGATGAGAACAATCTCAGCTTATCGTTTTATTGACATTATTTTAGGTATTTTTACCACTTTAGAAGATGCCGAAAAGGCTAGAATACAGTATATGACATATCGCAAAGATCATGATCCTTGGCATGATCAAGCTTATCGTGAGTCATCTTTAGATGATGATCTCCGTATCATTGCTGTGGATGGTAATTTCCGAAATGGGGAAATTGTTTTTGAAATTAGTGAATATATTGAGGGTTTTGGGCAAATTGTAAGGGCTTTAAAAGCAATTACGCTCACACAAGCTGAAGCGATTGCATGTATTCAACGATTAGAAGCTGTTGAACATGAATTTCCTCAATTTGCGGAAATAGATTACTTAAAAATTGGGACATTACATTCAGATTTAAGTGAAGATCAACCCATCAGCTATCCAAGGAATGAAACTGATTTAGCCCAGACAGGGAAAAGAGAATTCAGTGATATTCTCGATATCGATTTTGTTTAGCAACATGATTTTAATGCTGATATGAGTTTTAGTAGGTAATGAGCAATGTTTGGTGCTGATATATGGGCATTTAAATCTCTTTAATTTGCAGCTTTTTTCAATTGACAAAAAATATCAAGCGACTATTCCGTTCTCGTCATTGATCTCTCGACTTTATAAAGTACACTCGAAGCACATAACAATCTAGAAGTCATAAGAAGGAACAGCTATGAGCGAGGCTTACATCATTGATGCCATTCGCACACCACGCGGAAAAGGAAAGAAAGATGGATCACTCTATGAAGTGAAGCCAATCACTTTATTAACAACATTACTCAATGAATTGAAAGATCGCCACCAATTGGATACTTCCAAAGTTGATGACATTGTATTGGGTTGTGTGACGCCAATTGCAGATCAAGGTGGTGATATCGCAAAAACTGCTGCGATTGCAGCAGGTTGGGACAATGATGTTGCAGGTGTACAAATCAACCGCTTCTGTGCATCAGGTCTGGAAGCGGTGAATATGGCTGCTCAAAAAGTCCGTTCTGGTTGGGAAGATGTTGTGGTTGCGGGTGGCGTAGAGTCGATGTCTCGTATTCCAATGGGCTCAGATGGTGGACCTTGGGCGCTTGATCCTGAGACCAATTTAAAATCACATTTTGTTCCTCAAGGGATTGGCGCTGATTTAATTGCAACACTAGATGGTTATAGCCGTTCGGATGTCGATGAGTTTGCTGCGAATTCGCAACGTAAAGCAGCGGCGGCGCAAGCAGCAGGTTATTTTGATCAATCTGTTGTGGCGGTAAAAGACAAAGCAGGGGTGATGATTCTTGAAAAAGATGAATTTATTAAGCCACTCACTACAGCGGAAGGCTTGGCAAAGCTGAATCCAAGTTTTGAAATGATGGGTAGCATGGGCTTTGATGCGATTGCTTTACAGCAATATCCAGAAGCACAGAAAATTAACCATGTACATCATGCAGGAAATTCATCAGGAATTGTGGATGGTGCGGCTGTGGTGTTATTGGCATCTGAAAAAGCAGTAAAAGAACAAGGTTTAAAACCTCGTGCCAAAGTGTTGGCGACTGCTTTAGTTGGAACAGATCCTACCATTATGCTGACTGGTCCAGCACCTGCTGCGCGTAAGGCATTGGCAAAAGCGGGTCTGACCATTGATGATATTGATCTATTTGAAGTGAATGAAGCTTTTGCATCAGTTGTGATGCGCTTTATGTCTGAACTCAACGTTCCTGCTGAAAAAGTCAATGTCAATGGTGGTGCAATCGCCATGGGGCATCCTCTGGGCGCAACAGGTGCAATGATTTTAGGTACATTGTTGGATGAATTAGAACGTCAAGGGAAAAAGCGTGGTTTAGCAACCTTGTGTGTGGGTGGTGGCATGGGTATTGCGACCATTATTGAGTTGGTTTAAGGAGAAGAATAATGAGCGCAATTCAATATGAAAAAAATGCAGATGGCATTGTCATTCTAACAATGGATTCTCCAAACCAATCTGCCAACACCATGAATGCTGATTTCCGTGTGGCTTTAGAAAATGTTGTTTCAAAACTTAAATCTGAAACTGACCTCAAAGGTGTGATTTATCGTTCTGCAAAAAAGACATTCTTTGCTGGCGGTGATCTGGATGAACTCATTGAAGCAACACCAGAGCATGCGACTGAATTCTTTAACATGACTGCAAAACTCAAAGATGATCTACGTGCAATTGATACTTTGGGAGTACCTGTCGTTGCTGCGATTAACGGAACTGCTTTAGGTGGTGGTTGGGAAATTGCGTTAAGTTGTCATTATCGTATTGCTCTAAACGATCCTAAAATCAAATTAGGTCTGCCTGAGGTGACGCTTGGCTTATTACCTGGCGGTGGTGGTGTCGTACGGATGGTACGACTACTCGGATTGCAAAACGCTTTTCCATTTCTGATGGAAGGTAAGCAATTTGGGGTGGATAAAGCAAAATCTCTCGGTTTAGTCAATGAGCTTGCTGAGAATGAGCAAGACATGCTCGACAAAGCCATTGCTTGGATTAAGGCGAATCCGAAATCACAACAGCCTTATGATGTAAAAGGCTATAAGATTCCTGGGGGAGATCCAAAAACACCGGCTGTTGCGCAAATTCTTGCTATTGCACCTGCCATGTTAAGAGATAAAACCAAAGGATGCTACCCTGCACCAGAAGCAATCATGGCTGCTGCTGTAGAAGGGGCACAAGTTGATGTAGATACAGCTTTCCGTATTGAAAATCGTTATTTCACTTACCTTGCAACAGGGCAAGTGGCGAAAAATATGATCGGTACATTCTGGCATGGTTTAAATGCAATCAAAGCTGGCGCAAGTCGCCCTAAAGATATTGCAAAATGGCAGGCGACCAAAGTTGGTGTGTTAGGTGCAGGCATGATGGGTGCAGGTATTGCCTATTCAACAGCGATCAAAGGAATACAAGTTGTTCTGAAAGATGTATCTGTTGAAAATGCTGAAAAAGGCAAAGCATATAGCCAAAAACTTTTGGATAAGCGTGTCTCACAGGGGCGTATGACGGCTGAAAAACGTGATCAAGTTTTAAGTTTGATTACAGCAACCGCTTCTGCAGAAGATTTAAAAGGCTGTGATTTGATTATCGAAGCTGTTTTTGAAAATCAAGATTTGAAAGCCAAAGTGACTCAAGAAGCTGAACAGTTCTTGGTTGATGGTGGTGTGATGGCTTCAAATACTTCAACATTACCGATTACGGGTTTAGCCAAAGCTTCTAAAGATGATACTCATTTTATCGGTCTGCATTTCTTCAGCCCAGTCGATAAAATGCAATTGGTGGAAATCATCAAAGGTAAGAATACTTCTGCTGAAACTTTAGCAAAAGCCTATGACTATGTGCAGCAAATTGGTAAAACGCCTATTGTTGTCAATGATAGTCGTGGTTTCTTTACCAGTCGTGTCTTTGGCACATTTGTACAAGAGGGTTTACGTCTATTGCATGAAGGTGTCCATCCAGCACGCATTGAAATGGCTGCATTGAAAGCAGGTATGCCAGTGGGTCCACTTGCCATTCAGGATGAAGTTGCATTAACGCTTTCTGAACATGTGGCGAAAGAAACCCGTAAAGCACTGCAAGCAGAAGGTAAAGATTTACCACTTTCAGGTGCAGATGATGTGATTGAAACCATGATTCATACCTTTGAGCGTAAGGGTAAAGCAGCAGGTGCAGGTTTTTATGAATACCCAGAAGGTGGGAAGAAGCATTTATGGGAGGGTCTAAGCCACTGGAAGAAAGATGTAGTTATTTCTGAGCAAGAAATGATAGATCGCTTCCTGTTTGTTCAGGCATTGGACACTTTACGTTGCTATGAAGAAAATGTTTTGGAATCTGTAATTGATGCCAATATTGGTTCGATTTTTGGAATAGGCTTTGCGCCGTGGACAGGAGGTGCGATCCAATTCCTCAACCAATATGGTCTGGAAAAAGCATTGGCTCGCGCAAACGCATTAGAAGCAAAGTATGGTGAGCGTTTTAAAGCACCACAGAAATTGATAGACCAGATTCCAGTAGGGAAAATTATCTGATCAATTGATCTCGTTGAAAAATAGGGCAATTGCCCTATTTTTTTATTATCTTATTTTGATTAAATACTATACATTTGTGACACTTTTCTTCAATATAATGCGCGAAACCATTTTTACGATTTGCGATCAATCAGATTGCTATATGTGGAAAAATAGCAATAATCAAAATATCGACTAAAGTCTAATATTTCCCTTATAAAAAAGGATTGGGAATTCACATGGATTTAATACAAAGCAACGGTCAGCCACGTTATGGACGCTTTAAAGAAGTGCCCAGCAAAATTAATGTTCATGATTATGTCTATAAAACACCCTATGGAAAAACATTAACAGGCTGGCGCAAGCATTTAAAATATAAAAAGTTTAAATTTTGTGGTATTCAGCACGAACAATATTCAATTGGGATTGCAATAGCAGATATTGGTTGGGCTGGACACGGTTTCATCTATATATATGATCATACCAATCAAGAGGTTTTAGAGTGGAATGCCAATACCATTTTAGGACGTGGTACTTCACTTGATGAACAACCTCTATATAGCCAAAGCCATTTTAGTAAGTCGCCGTTTGAATTCGAAATGCAACATGCCAATGGGGTGCGTTATATTCGTGCAACCCGTCATGGTGAGGAGCAGTTAAAAGCACGAATATTTTGTGCTGGTACTGAACCTTTAAGCCTATGTAGTCCTAATGGCATCAATGGCTGGACCTATACTCAAAAGAAAACAACATTGGCTGTGGAGGGGTTTTTTGTTGATAAGCATAAAGAATTGATTCATTTCAATGATCAATCACTGGCTTCTTTAGATGATACCTGTGGCTTTTTAAGACCTGAAACGGCTTGGTTTTGGCTTTCTTGTAATTTTTGGGATCAGCAAGGTCAACGTATTGGTTTAAACCTTGCATCAGGTGTAAATGAAAGTTTTGGTAATGAAAACTGCCTTTGGGTCAATGGTGTACTCTATGCAGTTGCGGATGTATTGTTTGAAAAAATAGATACCAATGTATGGTCAGTACGTTCCCTAGATCAGAAACTCAATCTTCACATAGAAACGGGTTGGCGTAGATTTGAGAATTTAAACCTACGTTTGGTGGGGAGTCAATTTAGCCAATGGCAATCACGCATCAGTGGTAGCATCGAATCAGAAACAGGTGAAACCATTCAGCTTAATCAAGAATATGGTTTGCTTGAACAGCATTATGCAAAATGGTAAGACTTCGTTTCGGAATTAAAATATTGGATTGAGCGTTCAGGACAAAAAAAGCAACATAAGAAGGGTTTGGATAAAATCTTATGTTGCCGAAAAAGAAATTGATCAGCTAGGGGGGTAATTATTTCAATGTCTTATTGAGCTGCTTGCCAAAACGCTTCACCCGCTTCAATTGGATCATTGGTTTCAGCCAAAGTATCTACCCAGACTTGATATTGTCGGATCACAGGGTGCTGACTCGGATGAAAATCGGCTTTAAACCAATCTAGGTATTGCTGACGCATGGCAGATAATTTTCCAGACTTACCAAAGAACCAAGGAATACCTTTGAGTGCAAATTTGGCGCGTTGTAAGCGGCTAAAGCCGTCATGTTTTAACATCACATTGGCACGATAAAAAGTGAAACCAAACATTTGTAATGTTACAAAAGCCAGCGCGAATTTACGCAGATTCTCTGACACTTCGCCCACTTCTTTCATCACATCAAAAGCCACATCACGATGCTCCATTTCTTCAATTGAGTGCCAAGCAAAGAGTGCGCGTACAAAGGGATGTACATCAGCTAAAGTTTCTTTATGACTATAAAAAGTTTCTGCCATAAGTGCGGTGAGGTGTTCTGCTGCAGCTGTCATGGCAATGTTGTATTGCTTAGAGCGATGTTTGAGGATGTACTCAAAATGTTCACCCATAAACTGAACAAACTGATCTACAGGCATACCTTGGCGTTGCATTTCCTGATTCATTTTGTCATGGGCTAGACCGTGTTGTGCTTCTTGCTTAATGAAATCTGTTACGCGTTGTTGTAAATCTGGATCGGTGATTTTATCGCGAAGTGCTCGTACACTTTGGATGAAATAGCGTTCACCGACAGGAAAAGTCAGGCTAAGTGCATCAAACATACGTGTTCGGAAAGGGTCGTTGTCGAACCAAAAACGTGGAACTTCATTTAATCTAAAATCTAGATTCGTTCGGACTACAGGATCAACTTGGTGTTGTACATATGCATTCATTATTTTATTCTCACATTTACCCATCAACAAAGGTGTAGCATAAGCAGACTTATAAACCTGCTTGCCAAAATGCTTCACCTGCTTGAATTGGATCATTGGTGGCAGCCATGGTGTCGACCCAAACTTGATATTGGCGAATCACTGGATGTTGGCTAGGGTGGAAATCTTTTTTAAACCAATCCAAATATTCACTTCTCATTGCTGAAAGAATACCTTGCTTTCCAAAGAACCAGGGTAAGCCTTGAGCCGCCATCTTGATTCGTTCTAGACGGCTGAAACCATCATGCTTCAACATGATATTGGCTCGGTACAGCGTGAAGTTGAACATCATGATTGTGGTAAACGCCAAAGCGAAACGGCGTAAATGATCTGGAACTTCCCCCACTTGTTGCATCACATCAAAGGCCACATCTCGATGTTCCATTTCCTCAATAGAGTGCCATGCTAACAAAGCGCGAACATAAGGATGTGCTTCAGCTAAAGTTGCTTTATGACGATAAAAAGTTTCTGCCATAAGTGCGGTTAAGTGTTCCGCTGCAGCTGTCATAGCGATGTTGTACTGTGGAGAACGTTGGCTGAGTTCAAATTTAAATATTTTCTGTAGAAGCTGAATAAAACGATCAACAGGCATTCCTTGGTCTTTCATGACTTGGTTCATTTTGTCATGTGCCATGCCATGTTGAGCCTCTTGACGAATAAAGTCAGCAACCCGTTGTTGTAAATCTGGATCAGTGATTTTATTGCGAAATAAACGAACACTTTCAATAAAGTAGCGCTCTCCATCTGGAAAGGTTAGGCTCAAAGCATCAAATAAACGTGTACGGAATGGATCTCCGCCAAACCAAAAGCGAGGAACGTCTTCAAGCTTGAAATCGAGCTTGGTGCGAACGACTGGGTCCACCTGATATTTAACTAATGCATTCATTTTGTTTTACTTGCATTGCTTTCGATGATTTCAGTATGTCGGGAAATTGCAGCTTTGTTTTGACAGATATTGCCAATTTTTATACATTTTATGACAGAATGAAAATTTAGAATGTCAAATTGGTTGATATGTAGAATTGAAAGAGTGCAAGGATATGCAAGAGCTTCAGATTCCGAACGGCTATTTCCATCTCTGGCAGATGTACTTGGCTGAACGAAACGTGGATGTTACCACGCTTGATTTTTTGCAAGCAGATGAAAAACAACATTTGCTAAGTATCCTGTCATTACCTATTGATACACAATCGGCTTATTTATTCTTTCACCAATTGATTGAAAAAACCAAACAGGCTTTCGATTGCCCACAAATTGTTTTTGAAATGGCGGAATATGTTCGACCAGAACATTTTGGAGTGCTGGGTTATATGGCATCCCGAAGTACTACCGTTGCCGAGGCATTACAAAATATTATGCGCTTTAGTCGCTTGGTGATTGATGGTGATGAAGTAATTCCCATGCAGATGCAACAAAAAGGGCAGTATGTTCATTTAATTTGGCCATTTCACCATGATAAATATATTTTAATTAATGAATTTACCAATGCGCTGATGATGCATCTTGCACGGAAAATCGTACCCCCAAATCAATTTCCCCTACAAGCAGTATACTTTGCACACGCCCCACAGATGGCACTCTATCATTATCAAAAGTTCTATGCTTGCGAGGTGCTATTCAATCAACCTCACTATAGTTTTGTATTGCGTATGGAAGGCTTGGAACTGAAGATACAACAAGCTGACCCATCTTTGATGCAGCTCTTAGTCAAGCAGGCAGAAGAAGCGATCGCAGCGAAACCTCGCTATAAAACCATTGCCCAGCAATTGCATATTATCGTGGCGGAGTATTTAAAACTCAAAGAACAAGCGCCAAAGATTGAGGATGTTGCACAGGAACTGCATATTTCGACACGTACTTTACAAAGGCAACTCAGTGACTTAGACACTTCTTTTAAAAAAATTGTTGAAAGTGAACGGATGAAACGATGTGAATTTTTACTGAGTGGTGACATACAACTTTCTGAAATTGCAATGCGTTTAGGTTATTCGGATCAGTCCGCTTTAGCCCGAGCCTATAAAGCATATAGTGGGCAAACGTTGTTAGAAAAAAAGCAAGATTTAAAGTCTTCATAAATGCTTTGCAAAAATTAACTTAGACAATATGGTGGTAGGCTAAGTTAATTCTTTCATGCCTATTATTTATGAATTCTATTTTAATTTTGGAAATCTAAATGCGATAGCCAAAACTGCAAATATTGCCAATACCCAGCAGTAATAAATGGAGCTGATGAGTTCCACAGGTGAAAGTTTAGCAATTGAACATGCGAGTAGAAGTTGTGCACCATAGGGAATAATGCCTTGGATCACACATGAAAAAATATCCATGAATGCAGCAGCACGTTTGGGGTCTACACCATATTCTTTGGCAACTTCTCGTGCCATATCACCAGATAAGATAATTGCCACAGTATTGTTGGCAACGAATAAATTCGAGAAAATCACCAAAAAGCTAATACCAATTTCACCTGCACGTTGTCGACCAATATTAAATCGTCGGGTTGCAGAATAAATCCGTTGAATTAACCACTCTAAACCACCTTCCTTTTGCATAATGGCAGAAAGTCCACCTAAAAACATGGAAAGTAGCGCAACCTCAAACATTCCCACAAATCCGTCATAAATTGCGTTATTTAATTTGAGTAAATCCAATTCAGGCTTTGCAACCAGACCGATTAAGACAGAAAGGACAATACCAATCGTCAACACAGCAAGCACGTGTAAGCGGGTAAAAGCCAAAAAGAAAACAGCCAAATAAGGCACAATCAACCATAAGTTATAGCTTTTATACTCAATGAGTTGAGATTGGTGACTGGTCAAAAAATAAATCATGATGGTGATGATTGCAGCAGGAAGTGCAATCCAAATGTTGACCCGAAATTTGTCGCGTAGCTCTACATTTAAACTTCTCGTTGCCGCAATGGTGGTATCTGAAATCATCGATAGATTATCACCAAACATTGCACCACTAACCACTGCACCTATGGCATAAATGGGCTGAATCGCTGTGGCTTGGGAGAATCCAAAAGCAATCGGAGCACAAGCTGCAATTGTGCCCATTGATGTGCCCATTGCAGTTGCAATAAAAGCTGAAATCACAAACAGCATGGGCAAGACAAATGTCGGTGGAATGATGGATAAACCAAATTGAACAGTTGAATCCACACTTCCAATGCTACTGGTCACACTTGCAAATGCGCCAGCCAACATGAAAACCATAAACATGAGGATCAAATTTGGATGGCTTGCACCATTTAAAAATGCTTCAATTGCTGAGTTTATTTTTCCTTTATACAGCAAAATCGCCAATATAATCGCAGGCAACGCTGCGATCGGGGCTTTGACTTGATAAAAAGCAAATTCAGTACCAATGATGGTATGGTAAATACCGCTACCTAAAAAAATGGCTAAAAATACAATAAGTGGTAATAGCGCAAGCGCACTGGCTTGCACTTTAGCCTGTGGGAGTGTGGTCATAAGAGGAGATAAAAAATCAGAATCCCGCGTAGTATAAACAGCTTTTGCAATTTCTGAAAAATGATTGTGTATCTTCTAGAAGTGCTTTTTTTACCCTATAGTTATGATTTATTTTTATTTTTTAAAAAATATGTGGGATTTTTATTATATTAAAAATAGGTAACTTTGATCATTGTCCTCATTTTGAAAATAGCGCTAAATGTACATATGGGTTGTTTTATTATTTGTCATATAAAACAAGATACGTTTGAGCGACTATGTGACTCTATCCTTTGAGTAAAAAATAGCGTTACAATGCAGTGTCTTGTATTTATACATTTGGATGATGGAAGATAATAAGTCAATGAATTTTAAATTCATCTCAGTTGTCTGATCATCTAAAAACTCCTCAAGTTTGAACAATTCAAGGAATGTACAATCCTATGTCACGTTTAGCCACTCGTTTTGCACAACTTAAATCTCAACAGCGTAAGGCTTTGGTTTCTTATGTGATGGCGGGCGATCCACAACCACATGTAACGGTACCATTGTTGCATCAGATGGTTGAAGCAGGCGTAGATGTTGTAGAACTTGGATTACCATTTTCCGACCCGATGGCAGATGGTCCTGTAATCGCACTTGCAGCAGAGCGTGCTCTGGCTGCCGGCACCAACACACTTGATGCTTTGAATATGGTCAAAGCGTTTCGTCAAAAAGACACCACTACACCTGTTGTTTTAATGGGATATTTAAATCCTGTTGAAGTCATTGGATATGAAAAGTTTGTGGCTTATGCCCATGAATGTGGCGTAGATGGCGTGTTGCTTGTGGACTTACCTCCAGAAGAAGCAAAAACATTAGATGACGTATTGCAAAAATACGATATGGATCAAATCTTTTTGCTCGCACCAACCTCTACTGAACAGCGTATTCAACATGTAGTAAATCAAGCCCGTGGTTTTATTTACTATGTGTCTCTAAAAGGTGTCACTGGTGCTGCAACATTAGACACAACTGAAGTCGCAACACGTATCCAAAAAATTAAAACCTTTACCGATATTCCTGTTGGTGTAGGTTTTGGAATCAGTGATGCTGCTTCTGCTAAAGCTGTTGGTCAAGTTGCAGATGCTGTGATTGTTGGAAGTGCTTTTGTCAAACCTTTTGCAAATCTTGCACCAGAACAAGCTGTTGAAGCAGCAGTGAATAAAGTCAAGGAGCTTCGAGCGGCGCTCGATGAGTTAGTATGAATCAAGAAGTGAAATCAGGGAAAATCCTCAGCGCAATTACGCCGTGGACAGATCGTAAAGTTCCAGGCATTGATGTGCCTGATCAACAACAAACACTCAAAGCGACGTTTACTGAACCAACCATTGAGTGCCCTGAATGTCATGCACTCGTGACTCGTACAGCGATGTCTTTTAATGCTTATGTTTGTCCGTCATGTGATGAACATTTGAAAATGAAAGCACGTGATCGTTTGAACTGGTTCTTTGATCAGGTTAACAATGAACTTGGTCAAGAATTTGTTGCTAAAGACCCGTTACATTTTGTCGACAGTAGACCTTATCCAGCGCGTTTAAAAGAAGCGCAGGATAAAACAGGTGAAACTGAAGCACTGGTCGCCATGCAAGGGCAGTTGAAAAATATTTCAATGGTGGCTTGTGCTTTTGAATTCGACTTTATGGCTGGATCAATGGGTACTGTCGTGGGCGATCGCTTTGTGCAGGCTGCTGAAAAAGCCATTAAAGACAAACAGCCATTAATCTGTTTTGCAGCTTCTGGCGGTGCACGTATGCAAGAAGGCATGTTGTCGCTTATGCAAATGGCGCGTACTTCAGCTGCGGTTCAAAAAATGAAAGATGCACATCTACCTTATATCGTGGTGTTAACACATCCAGTTTATGGTGGTGTTACTGCGTCTTTGGCAATGTTGGGCGATGTACAAATTGCAGAACCTAAAGCGATGATTGGCTTTGCTGGTAAGCGCGTTATCGAACAAACCGTACGTGAGAAACTTGAAGAACCGTTCCAACGCGCGGAATTCTTGCTTGATCATGGGGTGGTCGATCAAATTGTTCATCGTCATGCATTACGTGATACTGTATATCGTATTGTAGCGAAACTGATGAACTTGCCTTGAACAACGAAACAGCACCTTTAAATACTGATAAATTACAAACATGGCTCGATTATTGGAGCCATGTTCACGTTACAGGAATTGATTTAGGCTTAGAGCGAGTCATTCCTGTAGCTGAACAACTCGAAATCATGCGCCCCTCAGCAAAAGTGATCACTGTTGCTGGCACTAATGGTAAAGGATCAACCACAACCACCCTCGCTGCCATACTCAATGCGCAAGGTTTGAATGTAGGTCTATATCAATCCCCACATATTTACAGATTCAATGAACGTGTCAAATTGGCTGGTCAGGAAGTTGATGATCAAACTCTGATTGATGCTTTTGTTCAAGTTGATCAAGCACGTCGTATCTGCAATTTATCATTATCCTTTTTTGAAGCAACCACACTGGCAGCATTTGTTATTTTTAAACAGAAACAATGTGATGTTTGGGTGCTTGAAGTAGGGTTAGGTGGACGTTTAGATGTGGTCAATGTGATTGACCCAGATCTCGCTGTGATTACCAATATTGGTTTAGATCATACCGACTGGTTGGGCGATACGATTGAAAAAATTGCTTTTGAAAAAGCAGGAATTATTCGTCCAAATATTCCTGTCGTCTTTGGTGGCTTACAAGCAATGCCACAAGCGATTCAGGACAAAGCACAACAATGTAATGCTCAGCTATATGCTGTAAATCGTGATTATTTTTATCAGCTATCTGGAGATGGTCAGACTTGGAACTTTGCAAGTTCAGGTACGACTTTGAAATTTCCAACAGGGAAGCTTGCTTTAGAAAATATTTCTACTGCTGTCGCCACAGTTTTACTCAGTGATTTAAATGTTTCGCAACAGGCAATTGCTCAGGGAATCAAAAAGGCACAATTGGCTGGTCGTTTTGAAATTAGAAAAATACAAGATAAAACAGTCATCTTTGATGCGGGACATAATCCGCATGGTGTTGAATTTTTGTTAAAGCAATTGCGAAAATTCTTAGAATACAATAAACAGTACACAGAAGTTGTCTCTATTTTTTCAATGTTGTCTGACAAAGATATAGATTCTGTGGTCAAGTTGTTGAAAAATACTGTCTTAAAGTGGAAAATTGCTCCATTAACTGTGCCTCGTGCAGCATCAATGGAACAGTTGCACACTGCATTGCAGAATGAGACAGTTGAACAGTTTGATTGTGTACAAGCCGCATTTCAATCAGCGCTTGCAGAAACCAATAATAATCAGCTGATTTTGGTGTGTGGTTCGTTCCATACCTTAGAAGCGGTCTGGGAGTATTTAGAAGAATGTCAATGAATAACAAACAACGCTGGATGGGCGGTGTTGTTTTATTAAGTGGTGGTGTTCTATTGGCGGCATTGCTTCTAAAAGGTAAAGAAGAAATCCACCAAAGACAGGCTGAAACACAACCTGCAAGTCAAACTCAGCCAAACAAAACTACGCCTGCAGGCGAGGCTGTACAATTACAACCATTGACTGTGGATGTTGCAACAGAAAAACGTCTGTTGGAAGAACAAAAGCGTGCTCGTGAAAAAGCTGTGGCTGAACAAGAAGCCAAGGCTGCTGAGTTTTTACGTATGCAACAACAGGCAGAGGCTGATGCTGCACGTAAAGCTGCTGAAGAATATGCTGCTGCAAATGCAAGACGTGGTGCAGCAGCGGCAGCACAAGAGGGTGCAGATATTCCTCCTGAGCTGGTGCAAGATGAAAAAGCCAAAGCGCAACAGAAAGCAACTGAACAGAAGCAGCTTGAGCAACAAAATGCACAGTTGAAACAGAAAGCCGAAGCTGAAAAAAAGCTCGCTGAGCAGAAGCGACAAGCTACCGCAGAAGCAGAGCGTAAAGCAGCTGAAGAGAAAAAACGTAAGCTAGAAGAACAACAGAAAGCTGACGAGAAACGCAAAGTAGAAGCTGAAAAGAAAGCCGCTGCTGAGAAAAAACAAGCTGAAGAGAAGAAAGTAGAAGCTGAGAAAAAGCGTAAAGCTGAGGAAGCTAAAAAGAAAGTTGAGGCAGAAAAAGCACGCGATTTACTGGAAAATGGTGATAAACAATGGATGGTACAAGTTGCACTTGCAGCCAATGAAGCTAATGCAGATGCAGTCGCTGCAAAGCTCCGTGCCAAAGGGTATAAAGTCACCAAAAGCCCAACCTCGAAAGGTATTCGTATCATGGTTGGACCATCTAAAGATCGAGAGTCTGCTGATGCATCACGTAAAAAGATCAATGCTGATGCAAGTTTAGGCATGAAATCCGCTTGGGTGATCGAATGGGTTCCTTTGGATCGCCGTTAAGAGCTGATGTTAAGTGCTATAGATTAGGTCGCTAAAGATGGATTCGTGAGTTGCTCACGGATCCATTTTATATTTTCAGGGGTAAAAAGTTTTTCAATATTGCTCCAAATTGGATGAAAACCATAACCACCATGTTTCATTTCTTTTAATGCATCATCGACTGACCAATTCTCAAAAATAATACGATACATGGCAACACTTGCACCCGTACGATCTGAGCCGTGATAACAGTGAATAAGAATCTTTTGCTGCTTTTTCTTAGCTGTTTGAATCGTTTTCATGACTTGAAGTAAATCATCACGATCGATTGCCCAAGTGTTGATTGGAATATGTACCAATTGAAAATCTTGTTGTGCCAAAACAGTTTTATCTCTATCACGGCTCCTTAGATTGATGACCACAGCAATATCATGCTTTTTTAAGGCAGGAATAATCTCTGTGCTGGGCTGTTCACTACGGAAAACACTGTCACTGATACGATAAAAATTATGCTGTTTATTCACCACAGTGCCCCATTGCTGTGGGCGTTGGTGATCAGGAAGTGCTGATGTCGTCATACAGCCCACAAACTGTAAACTTAAGCTGACTAAGACGGTAGAGGCGAGTAATTTCAATTTCATGATTATTTTACAAGGTAGCGGTCAAGTTCAACGGGATCATGCGCACAAATTATTTCGATGCGTGGCTCATTGTGTGCCAAACGTTGGATTTCAGAAAGTGTTTTTAAGCGAGCTGTATTATTCTCTGCAAATAAACGTTCCAGCTTATCCAGGAGCGGAAGTTTATGATTTGGATCTAATTCCAAATGGCTGTAATAGGCATCACCACAGAAGAATACCCATCCATTGTGTTGTTTAATCGCAATACCACAGTGTCCAGTGGTATGTCCCAGTAATGGAATCAATAAGATTTCATCATTAAACATATGAAAACCTTGAACCTTGTGAAAACTAAACCAAGATTCTCCATTCTTTGGCTCAAGAAAGTTCCAGTGACGATGATTTTTAAATTGTTGTGGGCGATAACGTAATTTATTCATCATCGAGAGTTTCTGAGCTGCATTATATTCACTGGATAGAATATGAATCGTGGCTTGAGGAAAGTCTGAAATTCCTCCAGCATGATCTAGGTCTAAATGACTGACCAAAATGTGTTTGACATCAGAAGGTTGAAAGCCGAGTTGTTGAATTTGTGCAAGTGCGGTTAATGTAAAATCAAATTGAATAGCACTGACCTTTGAAAATAACTTGCCTAGGCGTGCTTGAGGGTGAAGATAATCTTGAGTACCAAAACCAGTATCAATTAGGACCAATCCCTTATCCGTTTCAACCAAAAGACAATGACAGACCATTTTGGCATGTAAGCCCTTTTGCCCATAAATGGGTGCACAGATTGGACACATCGTTCCACAATGTAAATGATGAATGTTGTATATCATAATGATGCTTTGTTTTTAGGATTGTGCTTTGTTTATAAACTGAATTGGAAAAAATACCAATCTAAAAATACAATTGTTGTGTAATTGATATCGGGTAAATCACAGCCCATGCAGTGGATTTTTTTAGCGGTTATAGCTTGAAACAGTAAAGTCTTTATTTCTCTATGTTGAAAAATATCAATTTTACTTTTAATCGACATGGTCTTGTTACTGGGGATTTGAATGCTTTTTCCCAAAGTTTCTATTCATCATTGATAACTTTGAGTTTGATTTGTTGCTTATGTTAGATTTGATTAATGCAAAGTGTTTTTGTATATCATATTAAATTTGTTAAGTATTTATATTTTTTTCAAGGCAATATTCGATAATTAAATAACAAATTTCTCTTAAACATACATTTCGAGTTTTAAACTGCAAGGCTAAGCGTTTTAGTTCATTGGTTGTTGAAAACAATTGAAAACTTTGGGCTAGAGGATTTTCAACTAAAGACACAGATTGCATGCTCACTTGTGCTTCAGGTGTCCAAGGCTCTTCAACAAATAAAATTTGATCATTTTGAAGATTATTCATATTCAATAAGGTGGTGAATAGATCCATAGCATCTTACTTCTATCAAGCCTTGATTTTTTAGGATTACTGATCAATGGTTAAGTGGAATCTAGCGCTTATTCAAAAGCGCTGACATCGCCCACACCACGGCGAACGATTTCTGGATTTACACCAGAAAGGTCGACAATACTGGTGGTGGTTAAAGTTCCCAAGCCACTGTCAATAAATACATCAATGCGTTTTTCCAATAATTGTTCAATATCGTAGGGATCATCCATTGGTGCATCTTGACCAGGTAAGATCAAGGTGCTTGTCAGTAAGGGTTCTCCCAACTCCTTTAACAGCATTTGACAGACAGGATTACTTGGAACACGTAGACCAATGGTTTTTTTCTTTGGATGCATTAAGCGACGCGGTACTTCACTGGTTGCAGGTAAAATATACGTGGTGACTGCAGGTGTATTGGCTTTAAGTAGTCGATACATTGCATTGTCTACTTTGGCATAAGTGGCGATATCTGATAAGTCAGCACAAATAATGGCGTATTGATGTTTGGCACCTAAGCCACGAATCTGAGCAATACGTTCCATCGCATTCTTATTTCCAATCTGACAGCCTATGGCATAAGCCGCATCTGTTGGATAGACCACAACATCACCTGCTCGAATTCTTTCTACAGCTTGACTAATTAAACGTGGTTGAGGATTGTCAGGATGTACTCTTAAATGCAGCATATTTATTCTCCTGATTTATTATCTATTGATATATGGTATTGAAAATAAATGGTTAAGAACACCATTATTTGTAATTTTATTTGAACTCATTCATATTTTAATAATATTAGAACGATGGCTCAGGTATTTTAGCTTTTGAATATGACATTCACTAAAATCTATGTCGATCTAGTGCGAATGAGTGGACTCTGATTACCAATTATATCGCCAGCCATAGGATCAAGATGGCGAAATGATTTGGTAAAGATGTTTGAGTTAACTTATTTTGATTAACTGTCTAAATCATTTCGGTTGAACTCACTGCTTTGTAATGTTTTGCCACCTCGAGTGTATGCACAAATACATTCAATAAAGTATTTTGCATCGCGAGGAAGTTTAGCTTCACCTGAAAAAAAGTGTTGTACCTGAGCATAAACATGATCTTTAAATCTAGCACCATCACCCCCTTCTCCAGTGAGATTATCCAGTGAGACTCGAAACTTTCGTCCAAATGCTTTAGAAAATAGCCATTCTATGGCTTGAGGTTTGATTTCGACTTGTTCAAACAAGACTTGTTGCTCAGCTGTACGTCCATCTGGCGCATACCAATAGCCTAAATCAGGTAACAATCGACGTTGTTCACCTGCAATGGTCCAATGACTAATTTCATGTAAAGCACTATTAAAAAATCCATGTGCAAATTGAATACGTGCAGGCTGGTCTTTTGTTGCAGGAAAATATTCAGGTTCAAAATCACCACGAACAAGTATTACATTTAGGTGGGAAAACCAACGATTAAAGTGTAAGATAAGCCAATCTACTTGCTGGGCTTCTGTTTGCAAATTCTCCCATTGGGAGCGTTGCACATCGGTCACTTCCAATGTGTTTTCAGAGGTTAAGCGGGTGTTAAATTGTAATGAAGTAGTGACTTCAGGTTGCGGCTGCAACTGATGCATGGCTTGTATTACTCAAGAGATCTGTCTAAATAAGTACAAAATTGTATCTTAATCTTTGACAGAGTACCTATGAATTTGTAGAATTGCCGCCTTAATTATGTCAGCAAATACCTTTCCGGCACAGATAGAGCCGTTTAAATGGGCTGAACAAGGCTTTACATGGTCAGGTACACTGCCATTGTCTCGCTTTGTTCGTATTTCCCGTGAAGCTGTTGGATCAATTGATGATCAATTGATCAATATAGACTGTAAGCTATCAATGGATGCGTATCATCGTATCGTATGGTTAGATGGTCATGTAGATACTAAAGTTCCAATGGAATGTCAGCGTTGTCTGGATTCTGTTGAAATTCCTCTGGTTTCTGATTTCCATTTGGCTTTAATAGATGATGAGTCACTGATAGAGCGCTTGGATGAGGATGCTGATTTCATCGTATTAGGTGAAAGTGAAGCAACAACCAAGGGAGATTATTTAACCAATACTCCTGCAACTGTTGATTTACTCGCGCTTTTAGAAGATGAATTGTTATTGTTGATGCCTTTGTCTCCTAAGCATGACGCTTGTGAACATAAGCATCAGCCAGCCGTTCAGGACATTGTTGAAGAAAAACGGGATAACCCGTTTGATGTTTTGGCAAGTTTGAAGGGTAAACTTAACTAAATTTTGTGTTATACTGTTAAGTTAAGACAACCGAATTTGTTCTGATCCATTTTTTCGATTTGTAAGGAGCCATCATGGCCGTTCAGCAAAACCGTAAAAGTCGCTCTCGCCGTGACATGCGCCGTTCACATGACGCTTTAACCGAGAATGCATTAACTGTAGACCAAACTTCAGGTGAAACTCACCGTCGTCACCACGTGACTAAAGATGGTTTCTACCGTGGTCGTCAATTATTCGCTAAAGCAGCTGATGCTGAATAATTGTTGACGCATTAGGCGTAAGCTTAGTGAAAAAATGGGAGCGAAAGCTCCCTTTTTTTGTTTTGTATAAGCGTATTTTTTGTTGTATTTCGCAATTAAATAAATTTTTTTTTTTCTGTAAAATTGCCGCATCGGAAACGATCAAGATTAAATAAGGGACTTTTTATATGTCTGCCAAACGACTCGAACAAGCAGCTCAAGCAACAAAAACTGCATTTTTGTTTCCAGGTCAAGGGTCACAAAAAGTAGGTATGCTTGCTGAACTTGCAGAACAGTTTAGTGGTGTACAAGAAACCTTTGCTGAAGCTTCAGATGCCATTGGTTTTGATTTATGGCACATTGCGCAAAGTGGTGAGGGTTTAGATCAAACTGAAAACACTCAACCTGTACTATTAACAGCCAGTATTGCGCTTTGGCGTGTATGGTTGGATCTTGGTGGTGTTGCACCAAAGTATCTTGCAGGTCATTCATTGGGTGAATACAGCGCCTTGGTTGCTGCAAATGCAATGACATTAGCTGATGCAGTTAAATTGGTCAATCTACGTGGTCAGTTGATGCAATCTGCAGTACCTCAAGGGCAAGGCGCAATGGCTGCGATTCTCGGTTTGGAGGATGCAAAAGTCATTGAACTGTGTGAACAAGCCAATGTGCAAGGGCGTGGCTCAGTTGAAGCGGCAAACTATAATGCACAAGGTCAAGTTGTTATTGCAGGGGATAAGACGCTGGTTGAAGCGGTTATGGTTGCGGCAAAAGAGAATGGTGGCAAAGCGATTGCTTTACCAGTATCCGTACCATCTCATTGTTCGTTGATGAAACCTGCTGCTGAACGGTTTGCAGAGGCTTTGGAACAAACTGCCATTGAGCTTCCAAGTATTCCTGTAATACAAAATGTCAATGCTGAAATTGCCACAGATACCACACAGTTACGTCAGGCGTTAACAGCGCAATTGTACCAATCTGTACAGTGGACCAAAACCATGCAATTCATACAAGATCAAGGTATCCAGTATGTTGCAGAGTGCGGACCTGGTAATGTACTGGCAAATTTGGCAAAACGTTTACCTAATATTGAAAAAGCATTTCCACTTGATACGCAAGCACGTATGGAAGATGCACTGAATGCTATCTTAGTGGCTGAAGGGAAAATTGCATGACACAAGAACGTAAAGTTGCATTAGTGACAGGCGCAAGCAGAGGAATTGGTGCTGCCATCGCTCAACAATTAATTCAAGATGGTTATTTTGTTGTCGGTACAGCAACATCTGAAGCAGGTGCAGAAAAACTTTCTGTGACTTTTGCGGAGCAAGGTGTAGGCGCAGTACTTGATGTACGCGACGGTACAGCCATTGATGCATTGGTATCTGACATTGAACAAAAATATGGTTCAGTGATGATATTGGTCAATAACGCAGGGATTACCAAAGATAATTTATTATTGCGTATGTCTGAAGATGATTGGGATGATATTCTCAACATTCATCTCAAGGCTGTTTTCCGTTTGTCTAAACGTGTATTGAAAGGTATGACCAAAGCTCGCTTTGGACGTATTATCAATATTAGTTCTGTGGTTGCTCATTTTGCTAACCCAGGTCAAGCCAATTATTCAGCGGCAAAAGCAGGTATTGAAGCGTTTAGCCGTAGCCTTGCAAAAGAGATGGGTAGCCGTCAAATTACAGTGAACTGCATTGCTCCAGGTTTTATTGCGACTGAAATGACTGAGCAGTTAAGCGAAGACATTCGTAAAAAAATGAGTGATCAAGTTGCCTTAAACCGCTTTGGTCAACCACAAGACATTGCGGATGCTGTGAGTTTCTTGGCTTCTGACAAAGCTAGTTACATTACAGGCACAGTATTACACGTAAATGGTGGTTTATACATGGCGTAATGCGATGTATAAACTTTGAAAAAAGTAAATATTCAATTAAACTATCAGGCAATTAAAAGCCGCCACAAGCAATGAGGAGAATTCCTGTGAGCGATATCGAACAACGCATTAAACAAGCTGTTGCAGAACAATTAGGTATTAAAGCTGAAGAAATCAAAAACGAAGCATCTTTCATGGATGATTTGGGTGCGGATTCTTTAGACCTAGTAGAACTTGTTATGTCTTTCGAAAATGACTTCGACATCACTATCCCTGATGAAGATTCTAACGAAATCACGACTGTTCAATCAGCAATCGACTATGTAACTAAAAAACTTGGTTAATGTGTTGATTGTATAACACGTCGTTGTTATGCGTAAAAACCACCGTAAAGGTGGTTTTTTTATTGCTGGATATTTTTAAAGATGAAATCAAGCTTAATCACCTAAACAAAATATTTGATCATGCTGAAATAATTCTAAAATCAAAAAAATAGTGGTTACATACGGTTACTTTTCTGTCACTAATGACTACGCATTTCGCTGTGTTTTTTCGCTATAAAAATAGAGTTTATAATTTTTTATAAAAGTTCACAGTAAAAACAAGTTCCAAATAAAATATGGAGAACATAAATGGGTCTTTTTGATTTCGTAAAAGGTATCGGTAAAAAAAATACAGCGCCTGCTGAGCCACAAGCTGCACCAGCAACACCAGCAGAACCTTCTGCACAAGAAGTTGCGAACAAACTCCTTGGACTCGTGAAGAGTTTAGGTCTGTCTATTGACGGTTTATCGGTGAGTTATAATTCTCAAACAGACTTAGCTACTGTTCGTGGACAAGTACACAGCCAAGCAGATAAAGAGAAAATTGTTCTTGCGATTGGTAATGTTGATCATGTTGCTCAAGTGGATGATCAAATGACTGTTGCTACACCAGAGCCAGAAAGTAAATTCTATACGGTGAAGTCAGGTGATAATTTGTCTAAAATTTCAAAAGAATTTTATGGTGATCCAAATCAATACAATAAAATTTTTGAAGCAAACCGCCCATTACTGAAAAATGCAGATGATATTTTTCCTGGACAAGTTTTGCGTATCCCAGCTTAAGTTCTACAGATAGAATTAAAGGCACTTCGGTGCCTTTTTTTGATTTTAGATTCAGTCTGGTTTTAATGAGGAGTGTCTTGGACTTGAATAGAAAAATGTCATAAAAAAGATCACATATAAAATGTGATCTTTTGAAAGAGTAGTTAGTTTAAATAAATGACGTAGTTGCGGATTATTTTATTTGTTCGGTTGTGGTGTAAGACGTAAATAAGGTTTAACCGCCGTATAGCCTTTTGGGAAGCGCTCTTTCAACTCCGCTTCATCTTTGAGTGAAGGCACAATGACAACATCCTCACCATCTTGCCAGTTGGCAGGTGTTGCTACTTTATAGTTGTCTGTCAGTTGTAATGAATCAATCACCCGCAAAATTTCATGGAAATTACGCCCAGTTGATGCTGGGTAGGTAATAATGAGGCGTACTTTTTTATTGGGATCAATAATAATTAAAGAGCGAACGGTTAAAGTTTCACTGGCATTGGGATGGATAAAATCATAAAGCGTTGAAACTTTACGATCTTTGTCTGCAAGTATCGGAAAGTTCACCTGAGTATTTTGTGTTTCGTTGATGTCGTTAATCCATCCGCGGTGTGATTCAACATCATCTACTGAGAGAGCAATAGCTTTTACGCCACGTTTTTCAAATTCACTTTTTAACTTTGCAGTATAGCCAAGTTCAGTGGTACATACAGGTGTGTAGTCTGCTGGGTGCGAAAACAGAATTCCCCAGCTGTCGCCCAAATAATCATAGAAGTGAATGGGTCCCTCACTGGATTCTTGGGTGAAATCTGGTGCAATGTCACCTAGTCGTAGCGTCATGATAAAAACCTCAAAATTAAAAAAATCATCTGTTATTTAGCTCGTCCAAAATACTATTGCGCAGTTTTTTTATAATTAAAAATAGTGTTTTTTTATTTCTTTATGAAAAAAAGAGATATGTTGGCATGTTGATGTGAAAAAAACACAGAATTGCGCACGACCTCGCTGTAAATATCGGTTAAATTTGCTACATTAAGGCGCTTTAACTCATGCGTACCTAACTGGTCGTCAGATTTTTTTGATTGGATTTGTGCAAAACCCTTGTACTTCAAATTTCTAACACCATAATATCGTCTGAGAAAAATTTATTTTACAAGATTTAGAGAGTTTATATGTTGGCAAGTCTGATCGGAGGAATCTTCGGTACTAAAAACGAGCGCGAACTAAAACGTATGCGTAAAATTGTCGATAAGATCAATGCGCTCGAGCCGACGATATCTGCACTCAGCGATGCAGACTTATCTGCAAAAACTGAAGAATTCAAACAAAGATATAAGAATGGTGAAAGCCTAGATAAATTAATGCCAGAAGCATTTGCTGTATGTCGTGAAGCAGCAAAGCGTGTTATGGGTATGCGTCATTATGATGTGCAGCTCATTGGTGGTATTACTTTGCACGAAGGTAAAATTGCTGAGATGCGTACAGGTGAAGGTAAAACCCTGATGGGAACTTTGGCTGTTTATCTCAATGCAATAAGTGAGCAAGGCGTTCACGTTATTACGGTTAACGATTATTTGGCACAACGTGATGCTGAATTAAACCGTCCGCTTTATGAGTTCTTAGGTTTAACGGTTGGCGTGATTTATTCAATGCAATCACCAATCGAAAAAGCTGAAGCTTATCGTTCAGATATTACTTATGGTACCAATAACGAATTTGGTTTCGATTATCTTCGCGATAACATGGTTTTCTCTATGGCAGAGAAAAAGCAACGTGGTTTAGTTTATGCGATTATTGATGAGGTCGATTCGATCTTGATTGATGAAGCACGTACTCCGTTGATTATTTCTGGTCAAAGTGATGACTCATCACAATTGTATGTCGCAATCAATAGTATTCCACCTAAGCTTCATGCACAGAAAGAAGAAAAAGTTGCAGATGGTGGGCATTTCTGGATTGATGAAAAACAACGCCAAGTGGAAATGACTGAAGTCGGTTATGAAACTGTTGAAGATGAATTGATCAAAATGGGCTTGTTGGCTGAAGGCGAAAGCTTGTATTCACCATCAAATCTTAACCTTGTTCATCATGTCTCAGCAGCAATTCGCGCGCATTTCTTGTATCAACGCAATGTTCACTACATCGTACATGATGGTGAAGTGATTATTGTTGATGAAAATACAGGTCGTACCATGCCGGGACGCCGTTGGTCAGAAGGTCTACATCAAGCAGTTGAAGCAAAAGAAGGCTTGGATGTTCAACCTGAAAACCAAACTTTAGCGACAACAACTTTCCAGAACTATTTCCGTTTATACAAAAAGCTTTCAGGTATGACAGGTACTGCTGATACTGAAGCTGCGGAAATGAAAGAAATTTACGGCTTGGATGTTGTACTTATTCCAACGCATCGCCCAATGATTCGTAATGACCAGAACGATTTAATTTATTTAAACCGTAATGGTAAATACAACGCGATTATTGAAGAGATTCAAAAAATCCATGAAGCTGGTGTTGCTCCAATCCTGATCGGTACTGCAACGATTGAAGCTTCTGAAATTTTATCGGATAAGCTTAAAGAAGCGGGCATTGCGCATGAAGTGCTGAATGCTAAACAGCATGAACGTGAAGCTGATATTATTGCACAAGCAGGTTCGCCACGTGCTGTTACGATTGCGACAAACATGGCAGGTCGTGGTACAGATATTTTGCTTGGTGGTAACTGGAAAGCTAAATTAGCCAAAATTGAACAACCTACTGCTGAAGATGAAGCACGTCTAAAAGCAGAATGGGAACACAATAATGAAATGGTGTTGAGTTCAGGTGGTTTACATATCATCGGTTCTGAACGTCATGAATCTCGTCGTATTGATAATCAGTTGCGTGGTCGTTCTGGTCGCCAAGGTGACCCTGGTGTTTCACGTTTCTTCTTGTCTTTAGAAGATGATTTAATGCGTATTTTCGCAGGTGATCGTGTTGTTGCAATGATGCGTGCAATGGGTTTACAAGAAAACGAAGCTATTGAGCATAAGATGGTTTCTCGTTCGATTGAAAATGCGCAGCGTAAAGTTGAAGCACGAAACTTTGATATTCGTAAAAATTTATTGAAATATGATGACGTCAATAATGAGCAACGTAAGATTATTTACTCTCAACGAGATGAGATTTTAGAAGAGAGTTCACTTCAAGATTATATTGAAGAAATGCATCGCGAAGTTGTAAAAGGTTTGATTGAAACTTATATTCCACCAGAATCCATCCATGATCAATGGGATATTGATGGTCTGGAAAATGCATTAAAAGAAGATTTAGGTATTGATCTTCCTGTTAATCGTTGGTTGGAAGAAGACCGCCGTCTTGATGAAGAAGCTTTGGTTGAGCGTATTTCTGATGAGATTGTTGAACGTTATCGTGGTCGTCGTGAGCAAATGGGTGCTGAAACAGCAGCGACTTTAGAACGTCACTTCATGTTGGGTTCATTAGATCGTCATTGGAAGGATCATTTGGCTGCGATGGATTATCTACGTCAAGGCATTCACTTACGTGGTTATGCACAAAAGAATCCTGAGCAAGAATACAAGAAAGAAGCATTTAACTTATTCGTTAATATGTTAGGTGTAATTAAGTCAGATGTGGTGACTGATATTTCTCGTGTTCATATTCCAACACCTGAAGAGCTTGCTGAAATGGAAGCTCAACAACAAGCACAAGCAGATGCAATGCGCTTGAACTTTGCTCATGATGAAGTAGATGGTTTAAGTGGTAATGTGACCAATGATATCGTTGATGCACAATTTGCAAATGACGATGTGGTTGAGCCACCAGAAAGTCGCAATGCACCATGCCCATGTGGTTCTGGGCTGAAATATAAGCAGTGCCACGGTAAAATTAATTAAACCGACTGAAAATTCAATAAAAAAGCAGAACAATTGTTCTGCTTTTTTTACAAGTTATTACGGTGAGTTAATTTTGATTGCAGGAAATATAATAAAATGGTATTAAGTTGCTCAATTGAATAGATATTCGGAAAGACAATGAAAAAACTATTACAACCTTTATTTGTTGCAACTTTAGCCCTTCCAGTATTGGCATTTGCAGATACAGCACCACAAACCACCACTGTAGAAAAAGTACAAGCAGCGACAGGTGCGGTAACAGCGCAAGCAGAAGTTAAAAACGAAACAACCACAGTGATTAGCCCACGTACAGGTATTCGTTATACTTTGGGGAATACGGGTGGACGTCCAATTATTCTCAAAACAGCAGCAATTGCGGCAGTGACACCTGCGACAGTAAATCGAGTTGTTGCATCAAATCCAGCACTTTCAGCATCTAGTCAAGAAAAAGTGAAACAAGCGTTATTGGCTGTGGATACCACAGCTCCAGCGCAACAATAACAAGCGATAGCAAGTATGAAGCCAGTAAATTTACTGGCTTTTTTATTTTATATTCAAATGAATAAACATTTCTTATAGTAAAAATAAATAAGCTTTTTAATAAGCTCGATTTTTAACGAGAATTCTAATAAGCTGTGGTTCTTATTTAACTCATATGGACATTTAAAAATGGCTGTTGGTGACGTGTCTATGCCACATATGCATGTGGTGCAAGGTGTAAAAATTGGCTCTGCTGAGGCGTATGTCCGTTATCCAAATCGACGAGATTTAGTTATTTTTGAATTTTCACAAGGTACCAATGTTGCTGGGATATTTACCCAAAATGCATTTTGTGCAGCACCTGTTCATGTCTCTAAAGCGCATTTGGCACAGGCGAATCCTCGTTACCTCGTGATTAATACAGGTAATGCCAATGCGGGTACGGGAAAATTAGGTATGCAAAATGCTCAATTGACCTGCTTAAAGCTTGCTGAATTGGCACAAGTAGAGGCTTTTGAAGTCCTGCCATTTTCTACAGGTGTTATTGGTGAACAATTACCAATTGAGCGCTTAACTCAAGGATTACAACCTGCTTTAGCAAGTTTGCGTGACGATGCATGGAGTGATGCCGCAACTGGAATCATGACCACGGATACCACACCTAAAGGTGCTTCAGAGCAATTTGAGCTGGATGGTATTACTTATACCATGACCGGCATTTCTAAAGGTGCTGGTATGATTCGTCCAAATATGGCAACCATGTTGAGCTTTGTAGCAACAGATATGCCTATTGCACGAACACTTGTACAAAAGATGCTGAAAGTTAGTGCAGACCAATCATTTAACCGTATTACGGTGGATGGTGATACATCAACCAATGATTCATGTATTTTTGCAGCAACTGGATGTGCTGGTGGTGTAGAAATCACTACAGAAGATGATGTCCGCTATACGGTAGTACTTGAGGTTTTATCCCGTGTAATGAAGCGTTTGGCGCAACTGATCATTCGTGATGGCGAGGGAGCCACTAAATTTATTACTGTGGCGGTTGAGGGTGGTCATAATACACAAGAGTGCTGTGATATTGCATATAGTATTGCGCATTCACCACTTGTAAAAACGGCAATTTTTGCATCTGATCCAAACTGGGGACGTATTCTTGCAGCAATTGGTTATGCAGGTGTGAAAGATCTAGATGTTGAAAAAATTCAAGTTTGGTTGGATGACGTACAGATTTGTAAAGATGGTGGTGCTGCAGAAGATTATACTGAAGAAGCAGGCGCGCGTGTGATGTCACAAACTGAGATGACTATCCGTGTAGATCTTGGGCGAGGACCAGCCAAAGATACCGTCTATACCTGTGATTTATCCTATGACTATGTAAAAATTAATGCAGACTATCGCTCTTAAACATTGATATTTGAATTGAGCCTCATTCGTGAGGCTTTTTTATAACAAAACATTTTTCGAGGTGAATTTATGTGCAGTAAAAAGTACAATAAATTCACACAGGTATACCGCTAGCATGATGCCAGCGACAAGGGATGAGAAGACCTCTTATGAATGATGCGAATAATTTAATTGCCAACGAAGCAAAATCGATTGTGCAAGCGCATTTAGATCGTTTGGGTGAGCCAAAGGACAATCGTTTAAGTCCAGAGCTGAAACAACAAAAGTTTGATCAAATCAAGGCTGAACTGGAAAAGCAAAATGCCGTTTTAGTGGCGCATTATTACTGTGATCCGGAAGTGCAAGAACTTGCAGAAGCGACTGGGGGATGTGTTTCAGACTCTTTAGAAATGGCACGCTTTGGTCGAGATCATGAGGCATCCACATTGGTTGTCGCTGGTGTTAAATTTATGGGAGAAACTTCAAAGATTCTTTCTCCTGAAAAAAGAGTATTAATGCCAACACTAGAAGCGACTTGTTCACTGGATTTAGGTTGCCCAGTAGATGAGTTCACAGCATTTTGTGATGCTCATCCTGAGCACACGGTTGTGGTTTATGCGAACACCTCGGCAGCAGTTAAAGCACGTGCAGATTGGGTGGTGACTTCAAGTTGTGCTGTTGAAATTATTGAACATTTAGACAGTCTGGGTGAAAAAATTATTTGGGCACCAGATCAACATTTAGGACGCTATATTCAAAAGAAAACGGGCGCTGATATGTTGTTGTGGGATGGTGCTTGTATCGTGCATGAGGAGTTCCGTGCGCGTGGTATCGAAAAGATGAAAGCCTTGTATCCAAATGCTGCTGTTTTGGTGCATCCTGAGTCACCTGAGTCGGTGATTGATATCGCAGATGCTGTAGGCAGTACTTCACAATTAATCAAAGCAGCGCAGACACTACCGCAAGATACCTTGATTGTGGCTACAGATCGTGGCATTTTCTATAAAATGCAACAAGCCGTACCTCATAAAACATTAATTGAAGCACCAACAGCAGGTGAAGGAGCGACATGTCGTTCTTGTGCACATTGTCCTTGGATGGCAATGAATGAACTCGATGGAATCTTGGCAGTTTTACAAAATGCTGATCAAGAAATATTTGTTGATCCAGCCTTAGCAGAGCGTGCAAAATTGCCATTAGATCGTATGTTGAACTTCAGTGCGCAATTGAAACGTTAAAAATTGTATAAAAAATACCTGAAATGCTTGATTAATATACATTTGACTTGTTTTTTTAACTTTTTTTCAAGATAGGTGTTGACGTCTTGTGGCGTCACGCCTAGAATGCACACCGTACCGCACGATGTGCGATACACTAAAGCTGAGATGAACGGAGCATAGCACAGCCTGGTAGTGCACCTGGTTTGGGACCAGGGGGTCGTAGGTTCGAATCCTACTGCTCCGACCAATTCTTCAAGGCAAGGTAACGGTGATATCAGTATCATTGGTCATGCGCCTGTAGCTCAGTTGGATAGAGCATCCGCCTTCTAAGCGGATGGTCACAGGTTCGAATCCTGTCAGGCGCACCATATGTTGCTTGATATTATAGAGCCTAAAACTTAATGTGACGGTGGATGTAGCTCAGTTGGTAGAGCCCCGGATTGTGATTCCGGTTGTCGTGGGTTCGAGCCCCATCATTCACCCCAATTCCTTAAGTTTGTTGTAAATTCGGAGCATAGCACAGCCTGGTAGTGCACCTGGTTTGGGACCAGGGGGTCGTAGGTTCGAATCCTACTGCTCCGACCATTTAAGTTAAAGCTTAAATATAAATTATCCGCTTTGAAGCGGTTTTTTTATGCCTGAAATTTGTATTGCTTCAATCCATATAAAAAATGAAGACAAAAAATAGACCTCTGTTGAGATCTATTTTGAATAAAAGAAAATGATTAAGGAATAATAATCACAGCCACGCGACGATTTTCAGCCTTATGCTCTTCAGTATCATTGGATTTAAGCGGTTGATCAGATCCCTTACCAATGATTTGAATATTTGCAGGATTAAATTTTTCTGCAATAAAAATATCAGAGACATTTTGAGCACGTTCTTTGGACAACTTTAAATTGTATTCAGGATTACCGACATTATCAGTATGACCTACAATTTTTAGTTTATCTAAGTGATATTTATTGAGTTGTTTCGCTAAACGAATCAACTCAACTTGATGTTCTGGCTGAATATTGGATTCATTAAAACCAAACAACAAGCGTTCAGGTAAGCCTAAGCTCCAACCTTCATCCGTCAATACGAAACCTTCTTTCTTGAGTACGCGTGCTTGCTTATAGCTTAGACCACCCAGGTTCATACAGCCTGTGAGAGCTAAGCAAACGAAAGCAAGAATAGAAAGACGTATATTTTTTGCAATCATAACAATCCTCTAAACATTAAGAATGATAAATGAACCAATGGTGTTGTAGCGATTTTGCTTTATACATAGCTTGATCTGCTTGAGAAATTAAGTCTTCTGGACTAGAGGCTTTACTTGAAATAGCAATCCCTAGACTGAAACTAAAATAAATCTCTTGTCCTTTGTAAATTAAAGGATCTTCACAACATTTAATGAGATTTTCTGCAATAGAAATTAAATGCTCAATTTTAGAAATTGAACGTAAAATTATTGCAAATTCATCACCGGCAAGACGTGCAACGAAGTCATCTTGACGAATATGGCGTCTTAAACGAACCGCCATCTCTTTTAACACTTCATCACCAACCAAGTGTCCATACTGATCATTAATGGCTTTAAAATTATTATTATCAATAAACAGTAATGCTAAATTTTGGCGTTGATGAGCATCATCAAATAAACTACAGAGTACTTGATAAAAATAACTACGGTTTGGCAGTTGTGTTAAGTGATCATGTTGAACTTGATATGAAAGCTCGCTATTTTCATTTTGAAGATGTGTATGCCAAGACTGGATTTCATCAAGGAGTTGGTTAAAAACACTATTTAACTCTTGGAACTCTTTAACATCACTTTTAGGGAATCTTAAGTTATAAGCTTTTTGATTTCTTAAAAGTTGCGCGATTTGGATAATTGGAGAAAATGAGCCCATGATATGACGGTAGGTGAGATTAACAGACCACCATACCGCAAAAACCATAAACAGCATTCCAAATGCTAGACCTAGAAAAATTTTAAAGATAAACATTAAAATTTCATTCGAGCTACCATATAAAACAACTTGTCCAACAAATTGTCCTTGGTGTTGCACATTCAATTTAATTGCATCTTTTAAAAAAATATGATCAAAAATATTTTGAATATAAGAATAGTGTTCAATATTTTTTAAACTTTGTGCAACCTTTTGTCCTTGCGCATCGTATACCTCAATAAGACGTACAGAATGCTGGAAAGTATATTCATTGATAATTTGTGAAATCGCGATTTTGTCTGAGAATACGAGTGCTGGTTGCACACGTTCAGAAACTGTACGACTGATTAATAGTAAATTTTGTTTTGCATAAGACTCAACTGTAAAGACTGAAATCGTGACAAAAGTTGATGTGCAAATAAATAGCGTGATTGCAAAAGTTGTAAATTGTGATTTACGAAAAAGCGTTTGCAAAGAGCTCGATTTAAAAAACTTATTGATCATGATTTTAATCCGAATTTTTTGCGAGTAACAAAACACGCGGATCAACATGTATTTTAGATCGAGCTAAGCTATCTAAATTAACTTTAAAAATAGTATTCCCTGTTTTGTTGGTAGAGAGGCAAAAAACACTTCCTATTTCACACTCAGCATTATTTGAGCTAAATGATAAAATTGTGGAGTTCAATGATTTATCTATTAATGTCTGCTCAGCTTGTGCGGTGATATTCGAAAAGAATACTGCATCGCAGTGACGACTTTTTAAATCTGTTGCATGAATAGCATTTACACTAAAAGATGATTTGTTGGATTTTGCGTAATTAGAAAATTGAGTAGCATAATTTGGATTGTCTGCAACACATAATTCAGGTGAGGGTGTATTCCACTTTGCATAACTCAAAATGGATAAGGTCATCACAAAAATATTATGCGACGAGTTGGCCCAGGAATAATTGCAGCACAAGAGCAAAATTCCTAAACAGAATGTTTTTCTATTTATAAGAAGGGCCATATTTTACTTAATTTATTTAATGATAAAATCATTTGAAATAGTTTAAAGAAAAAATTCAAATATAAATAGGTCAAAATTTAAATAAAAATTTTAAAATATGATTAATAAAAATACAACTGAGCACTAAAATCAAAAATAATTAAAAAAGGGGGTTGTGTTAGGTTAGGAATGCTGTAGAATGCACATCCATCGGCGGTGATGAAGATTAAAACTTCTGATAAAACAATGACTTGGTTGAATTGATTAAGTTGGGTTTTAGAAAGGAAGTTTAAAAAATAATTTGAAATCACAGTTGACTTTCTAGAGATAGAGAGTAATATAGCCGACCTAGCTTGATGCTGACGAAGCATGAAGAAGATCATTAAGAGAATATGAAGAACAACTTGTGTGGATTTTTACTGATCGATTGATCGAAATATTATCATTGATTGATTGGTTTAAATTACTCGAAGTTTATTTGAGAGAATTTGTCAGTAATTGATGAGCCAGAATTGTGACCTTAAGTCACTAATGATTTTAACTGAAGAGTTTGATCATGGCTCAGATTGAACGCTGGCGGCAGGCTTAACACATGCAAGTCGAGCGGGGGAGATTGCTTCGGTAATTGACCTAGCGGCGGACGGGTGAGTAATACTTAGGAATCTGCCTATTAATGGGGGACAACATCTCGAAAGGGATGCTAATACCGCATACGCCCTACGGGGGAAAGCAGGGGATCACTTGTGACCTTGCGTTAATAGATGAGCCTAAGTCGGATTAGCTAGTTGGTGGGGTAAAGGCCTACCAAGGCGACGATCTGTAGCGGGTCTGAGAGGATGATCCGCCACACTGGGACTGAGACACGGCCCAGACTCCTACGGGAGGCAGCAGTGGGGAATATTGGACAATGGGGGGAACCCTGATCCAGCCATGCCGCGTGTGTGAAGAAGGCCTTATGGTTGTAAAGCACTTTAAGCGAGGAGGAGGCTCTTTTGGTTAATACCCAAGATGAGTGGACGTTACTCGCAGAATAAGCACCGGCTAACTCTGTGCCAGCAGCCGCGGTAATACAGAGGGTGCGAGCGTTAATCGGATTTACTGGGCGTAAAGCGTGCGTAGGCGGCTTTTTAAGTCGGATGTGAAATCCCCGAGCTTAACTTGGGAATTGCATTCGATACTGGGAGCTAGAGTATGGGAGAGGATGGTAGAATTCCAGGTGTAGCGGTGAAATGCGTAGAGATCTGGAGGAATACCGATGGCGAAGGCAGCCATCTGGCCTAATACTGACGCTGAGGTACGAAAGCATGGGGAGCAAACAGGATTAGATACCCTGGTAGTCCATGCCGTAAACGATGTCTACTAGCCGTTGGGGTCTTTGAGACTTTAGTGGCGCAGCTAACGCGATAAGTAGACCGCCTGGGGAGTACGGTCGCAAGACTAAAACTCAAATGAATTGACGGGGGCCCGCACAAGCGGTGGAGCATGTGGTTTAATTCGATGCAACGCGAAGAACCTTACCTGGTCTTGACATAGTAAGAACTTTCCAGAGATGGATTGGTGCCTTCGGGAACTTACATACAGGTGCTGCATGGCTGTCGTCAGCTCGTGTCGTGAGATGTTGGGTTAAGTCCCGCAACGAGCGCAACCCTTTTCCTTACTTGCCAGCATTTCGGATGGGAACTTTAAGGATACTGCCAGTGACAAACTGGAGGAAGGCGGGGACGACGTCAAGTCATCATGGCCCTTACGACCAGGGCTACACACGTGCTACAATGGTCGGTACAAAGGGTTGCTACCTAGCGATAGGATGCTAATCTCAAAAAGCCGATCGTAGTCCGGATTGGAGTCTGCAACTCGACTCCATGAAGTCGGAATCGCTAGTAATCGCGGATCAGAATGCCGCGGTGAATACGTTCCCGGGCCTTGTACACACCGCCCGTCACACCATGGGAGTTTGTTGCACCAGAAGTAGGTAGTCTAACCGTAAGGAGGACGCTTACCACGGTGTGGCCGATGACTGGGGTGAAGTCGTAACAAGGTAGCCGTAGGGGAACCTGCGGCTGGATCACCTCCTTAACGAAAGATTGACGATTGGTAAGAATCCACAACAAGTTGTTCTTCATTGATGTATCTGAGGGTCTGTAGCTCAGTTGGTTAGAGCACACGCTTGATAAGCGTGGGGTCACAAGTTCAAGTCTTGTCAGACCCACCAAGTCTACTGAACACAGAAGAGCAGATATATTAAGATCTTAAGCTGGGGACTTAGCTTAGTTGGTAGAGCGCCTGCTTTGCACGCAGGAGGTCAGGAGTTCGACTCTCCTAGTCTCCACCACTACTACGCAGTTACCTGATTAAAAAAAGATTGATTATAGAAATTAATGAACTGAAGTTTATAGAGTTTATTAACTTCTGTGATTTATCACAGTGAACTACTCGCTGACGAGGCGGTAGAGAATCATTAACAGAATATATTTGAGTTGAAATAATTGTTTAACTCGTTTTATGAAGCTTAACAAGCAATTGTTAAAGCGGAATGAAATGAGAACTAGCGATAAAACTGAATCAAGCGTTTTGGTATATGAATTAAATTGAAGCTGTACAGTGATTAAGTTCACAGGCAACAAATAGAAGTGGTTAAATCCACATTGTTGATCCTCCTTGTAGGGATTAACGACTGTTTGGGGTTGTATAGTCAAGTAATTAAGTGCATGTGGTGGATGCCTTGGCAGTCAGAGGCGATGAAAGACGTAATAGCCTGCGATAAGCTTCGGGGAGGCGGCAAATATCCTGTGATCCGGAGATTTCTGAATGGGGAAACCCACTTACCATAAGGTAGGTATCGCATGATGAATACATAGTCATGCGAGGCGAACGAGGGGAAGTGAAACATCTCAGTACCCTTAGGAAAAGAAATCAATTGAGATTCCCTCAGTAGCGGCGAGCGAACGGGGATCAGCCCATTAAGTTATATGTGTATTAGCGGAAAGCTCTGGGAAGTGCTACCGTAGAGGGTGATAGTCCCGTACACGAAAGTGCACATATAATGATGACGAGTAGGGCGAGGCACGTGAAACCTTGTCTGAATATGGGGGGACCATCCTCCAAGGCTAAATACTCCTGACTGACCGATAGTGAACCAGTACCGTGAGGGAAAGGCGAAAAGAACCCCTGTGAGGGGAGTGAAATAGATCCTGAAACCGCATGCATACAAGCAGTGGGAGCCGACTTGTTCGGTGACTGCGTACCTTTTGTATAATGGGTCAGCGACTTATATTCAGTAGCAAGGTTAACCGTATAGGGGAGCCGTAGAGAAATCGAGTCTTAATAGGGCGTTTAGTTGCTGGGTATAGACCCGAAACCGGGTGATCTATCCATGAGCAGGTTGAAGGTTGGGTAACACTAACTGGAGGACCGAACCCACTGTCGTTGAAAAGCCAGGGGATGACTTGTGGATAGGGGTGAAAGGCTAATCAAACTCGGTGATAGCTGGTTCTCCCCGAAAGCTATTTAGGTAGCGCCTCGGACGAATACCATAGGGGGTAGAGCACTGTTTCGGCTAGGGGGTCATCCCGACTTACCAAACCGATGCAAACTCCGAATACCTATGAGTACTATCCGGGAGACAGACTGCGGGTGCTAACGTCCGTAGTCAAGAGGAAAACAATCCAGACCGCCAGCTAAGGCCCCAAAATTATAGTTAAGTGGGAAACGATGTGGGAAGGCATAGACAGCTAGGAGGTTGGCTTAGAAGCAGCCACCCTTTAAAGAAAGCGTAATAGCTCACTAGTCGAGTCGGCCTGCGCGGAAGATGTAACGGGGCTAAAACTATATGCCGAAGCTGCGGATGTATACATTGTATACGTGGTAGGGGAGCGTTCTGTAAGCCGATGAAGGTGTGTTGAGAAGCATGCTGGAGGTATCAGAAGTGCGAATGCTGACGTGAGTAACGACAAAACGGGTGAAAAACCCGTTCGCTGAAAGACCAAGGGTTCCAGTCCAACGTTAATCGGGGCTGGGTGAGTCGACCCCTAAGGCGAGGCCGAGAGGCGTAGTCGATGGGAAATTGGTTAATATTCCAATACTTCTGTGTAATGCGATGAGAGGACGGAGAAAGTTAAGTCAGCCTGGCGTTGGTTGTCCAGGTGAAAGGTTGTAGGCATGCATCTTAGGCAAATCCGGGGTGCTCTATGCTGAGAACTGATAGCAAGCGAGTTTACTCGTGAAGTGGCTGATACTATGCTTCCAGGAAAAGTCTCTAAGCTTCAGTTACACAGGAATCGTACCCGAAACCGACACAGGTGGTCAGGTCGAGTAGACCAAAGCGCTTGAGAGAACTCTGCTGAAGGAACTAGGCAAAATGGTACCGTAACTTCGGGAGAAGGTACGCTGCTGACGGTGATAGGACTTGCTCCTTGAGCTATTGGCAGCCACAGAAACCAGGCCCCTGCAACTGTTTATTAAAAACATAGCACTCTGCAAACACGAAAGTGGACGTATAGGGTGTGATGCCTGCCCGGTGCTGGAAGGTTAATTGATGGGGTTAGCGTAAGCGAAGCTCTTGATCGAAGCCCCAGTAAACGGCGGCCGTAACTATAACGGTCCTAAGGTAGCGAAATTCCTTGTCGGGTAAGTTCCGACCTGCACGAATGGCATAATGATGGGGGCGCTGTCTCCAGCAGAGGCTCAGTGAAATCGAAATCGCCGTGAAGATGCGGTGTACCCGCGGCTAGACGGAAAGACCCCGTGAACCTTTACTGCAGCTTGACATTGAACTTTGATCTTACTTGTGTAGGATAGGTGGGAGGCTTAGAAGTAGCGACGCCAGTTGCTATGGAGCCATCCTTGAAATACCACCCTGGTAATATTGAGGTTCTAACTCTGTCCCGTTATCCGGGACGAGGACCATGTCTGGTGGGTAGTTTGACTGGGGCGGTCTCCTCCTAAAGAGTAACGGAGGAGTACGAAGGTGCGCTCAGCGTGGTCGGAAATCACGCGTAGAGTATAAAGGCAAAAGCGCGCTTAACTGCGAGACCCACAAGTCGAGCAGGTACGAAAGTAGGTCTTAGTGATCCGGTGGTTCTGTATGGAAGGGCCATCGCTCAACGGATAAAAGGTACTCTGGGGATAACAGGCTGATACCGCCCAAGAGTTCATATCGACGGCGGTGTTTGGCACCTCGATGTCGGCTCATCTCATCCTGGGGCTGAAGCAGGTCCCAAGGGTATGGCTGTTCGCCATTTAAAGAGGTACGCGAGCTGGGTTTAGAACGTCGTGAGACAGTTCGGTCCCTATCTACCGTGGGCGTTGGAAATTTGAGAGGATCTGCTCCTAGTACGAGAGGACCAGAGTGGACGAACCTCTGGTGTACCGGTTGTGACGCCAGTCGCATCGCCGGGTAGCTATGTTCGGAAGGGATAACCGCTGAAAGCATCTAAGCGGGAAGCCTACCTCAAGATAAGATTTCCCTAGGACTTTATGTCCTCTAAAGAGCCGTTGAAGACTACGACGTTGATAGGTTGGATGTGGAAGTGCGGTGACGCATGAAGCTGACCAATACTAATTGCTCGTGAGGCTTGACTATACAACACCCAAGCAGTTGTATTGAAGCATCATTTGATTCATAAAAGATCAAAGAAACTTGATTTAGTTGTAAAGCTAGTTACATGAGCGAGGAATAAACAAACATTAATTATGTTTGTCCGAGCGCAAGACATAAAGCTATGCTTTATGTTAAAATCAACTCAAATGTTCTTCTGTTAAACTCATTTGGAACAAAGTAAGGCATACCCATAAGACCCGAAAAAGTCCATAACAGTTTGCTGGCGACAATAG
>NZ_AMFQ01000040.1:0-821 GCF_000335555.1 Acinetobacter sp. WC-743
CAAACTCATCCATCTGTGAGTTATATTGTCGGCTAAAGGCAAAACCCAGTTTAGGTAAATAGAAGTCTGCGTGATTGACCCGTTCAGCACCAATCGCATAGCTGATACTGTGTTCTGTTTTGGAGCTTTGATCTTCAATCAATGTTGCACAAATCGGATCATTTAACGCATCAGGCTGTAAGGTCACAAACTCTAAAATATCACCATTGATATGCTGTTCATGTTCGCCTGTTTGGTTGAGGGGGACGCTGGCTGTGGCTTTTTTACCCTGTGTTTGAATGGCGTTTAGGGTTTCTTGAATCAGCCAAGCTAGGCTATATCGTGTACCCGCATTGCTTTGTTGTTGGATCGCTGTAGCAAGTAATGGGGCGGCTTTTTGAACTTCCGTTTGCAAAGTTAAATGAGGCGCTGAAATCTTTGCAGTCATGTCTGCTTGTGCGGGTGCGCCCAACAAATCAATCAATGGCTGTGCCCAATTGCTAAATTGTAGGTTGGGGTCTCGCTTTTCAGCTGTTGCACCGGCTGAAGCAATGCTTGGCAATCCACCTGCCACACTGGTGGTAAAGGCTTGCAAGATTGAAGACCCCAGTGTTGTTGCACTGGACAGTAAGCCTGTGAGTTTAGCTTGTGTTTCTTGTAGGAATTTTTCTAAATCCCCTGCCATCTGGGCATTTAAGTGCAACTGCATACGACGTAAGTCGGCTTCTTTGATTTTGCCATCGGCTGGATATAAACACTCAGCCATTAACCCCAACATTGGACGTAATGCCATACGCACATGGGCTTCGGTGTTCGGTTGTAAAAATAAACCGATTAAGTTC